>SLGL01000026.1 GCA_007123785.1 Balneolaceae bacterium | reverse complement strand
CAGAGAGTAAGTGTTATCTCCGAATCTGCCCGGCAAACAGAAGAAGAACGACTCACTGAACTGGATATGGAGTTCAGACAGCTTCAATCACAGGCACAACAGGAAATGCAGCAACAGCGCCAGCGCCTGATGGCCCCGCTGCTTGAGCAGATCCAGGAGTCGATCAACAATGTAGCTGCACGTAAAGGGCTTGATTACGTTCTGAATACGACCACCTCCACAGGTGATGTGATTATACTCTACGTATCTCCCGAAGTTCAGGCCGAATATGACATCACATCTGATGTAATGGACGACCTGGATATTTAAATGACTTAGGCTTCAAGCCTATCAGAAATTAAAAAGCGGTTTGCAATTACGTAATCCGCTTTTTCGTATCTTCCTATATGCGTGGAATAAAACCACGTACCTCGAAACTTTTCTACCAATTTAGCCTCGAAGACCACATCAGCGCCGATCATCCGTTACGGCGAATCGATCACGTGCTTGATCTGCGGTTTCTCTACAAACAAACCCGCCCGTACTGTGGATCGGAGGATTAAAAAAGTATTGATCCGGTTGTGTTTTTTAAGATCTGTCTGGTGGGCTACTTCAATAATCTCATGGGCGATCGGGCCCTGATTTGGTTTTGCACTTATAGCTTGTCATCCTGTTGATTTATTGGATATGACATTGACCAAGCTCTCCCAGTGCACAGTACACTTTCGCGCACCAGATCCCTGTTCGGTGAAGATGTTTACGAACAGGTGTTCAGCGAAATACTGGGCTTATGTTTGAATGTGGATTTAGTTCAGGGAGACGGACAAGTGGTTGACAGTGCATTGGTCAAGACCAATGCTCATATTGGGTCGATGCAACACAAGCAGATCCTGGAAGATGCCAGTGAGTACTGCCGGCAGGTGATCCGGAATATCCAACGATGAATGAGCTGCCCTGCCCCGGACCAGCCTTAGAGGCGGTGGCACTTCCGCCCAAAACGATGGACGGAGCTGGCAGGCTTCGATGAGTAATGGAGCAAATCAACAGCTGGTATCCAGTTCCAACTCCCCATCCGGGATAAAATGGAGTGGGTTCCGTTGTATAATTGAAAAAAATCACGCAAAATGAAAATTATAGTTGAAACCGAATTTTCTCACAGCCTCTTGAGAGTGGATTTTAAAGCTCTTACCATGTTTCAAGCCTGAAATCTGTCAATGGTAACTTATAATATCGAGTAAGACCTGCGAGGTCTTTAGCCGACAAATTAGAGTTGAATTAATACTACGTGTCTTTTGTAAGAATTGCAGAGATAACAAAATAGTAGACAGGATAGTAGAGGGACGATAGGCTGAGCCAGAGCGGAGTTTCTTCAAGCAGATACAACATTGCAAAAATCATGAATGTATAAGGAACACTAAGCAGCAGTGTAGTTTTTTGAAGTTTTTTTGTTCTGCTGGGATACACAAATTTCAGGGGAGCAAACACCAGAACTGAACATAAAAGTAAAATGGCCGACGATGTGAATGTCCCGAAATTAAAAAGAAAAAAGTAGAAGATGAGAAAGTTCCAGTATGACGGGAACCCCCTGAAATAATGGTCGGTCGTTTTCGCATGCGCATGGCTGAATCCAAAGAGACTTGTGATCAGCACAATGCCACATACAAGAAATGAAATATCAAGAAAGCTCCAGGCCCAGAACACCGGGGCAAGTACCCAGGTTACATAATCCACAAGATTATCAAGTAGTCCCCCATCGATTGCGGGAAGGTGCTCCTTTACTCCCGCTTTTCTTGCGAGAGTACCATCAAAAAAATCGATAATAGCTGCAAAAGCCAGAACTCGAATGGCGGCACCCGCTTCTCCCTGTACAATGAGAAGTAGTCCCCAAAACCCAAGTATAACTCCTGATGCTGTGAGCAGGTGTATTGCAGCCGCGATGCTTTTTCTGTACATCAAAAATAGTGTTTTATCAACGATGAATCCGCAAGATGTTCATGTTCATACTATCCTGTTTGAAAGAGTCAGACAATTACAGAAAGGAAACTTTGCCCCAGCGGGATGCCTTTGGCACGGGTTTCGTACGAATCTTTAATCTTTAATCCTCAATTGTTACTGTTCACAATATTTTGCACAATGTACGTATGCTTTCTTCAAGATGCAGATTCAATTTTCATTCTGTTAAAAATAGAAGATTTACCTCACATTGCGAATTCGATTTTTGATATAATCGTGAAAAATATATCCGCCTAAATCATTGAGGGAAGCAAAATAGGCACGCCCCTTGTTCGCTTCCGTCAGCTCTCTGACAAAATTTTGCAGGTAGGGATCACGGGCAATCATAAATGTGGTGATATCAATATTTTCTTTTCTGCAGACCAATGCTTCATCCAGTACTTTATTGATGATCTTCCGGTCCAGCCCGAAACTGTTTTTATACATCCGTCCTCTTTCAAACATGCAGGATGGTTTTCCGTCGGTAATCATGAAAATCTGCTTGTTCGAATATTTCTTTCGCTGTAAAATATGCCGTGCCACTTGCAGGCCGTGTAATGTATTTGTGTGATAAGGCCCGACCTGTAAATACGGGAGATCTTTCACCTCAATTTCCCACGCCTCATTACCGAAAGCAACAATATCGAGTGAATCTTTGGCATAATTGTTCATAATTAACTCCGAAAGGGCCATTGCTACTTTTTTTGCCGGGGTGATGCGGTCTTCGCCGTACAAAATCATTGAGTGGCTCAGGTCAATCAACAAAACCGTGGATACCGATGTGTAATGATCGGTATTGTACACCTGAAGATCATCCTCGTGCAAGCTGAACTGATCGATGGAACTGTGTTTTAGCATATTCATGATCGTGCCGGTACTGTCGATATGCGAGATATCATCGCCCGGTTTCCACTTACGGGTTTCTGGCTGTCGCTCAAGTCCCCTGCCGGTATGCACAGTTTTATGATTGCCCGGACCTCCCTTTCGCAGCTTACTAAAGATCTCCTCAAGTGCACTCCGCCGAATACTCCGGTCGGTTTTTGCAGTTGGCACCATCACCGCCTTCTCCTCATCAAAACGGATGTAACCACGTTCCTTCAGCTCTTCAATAAAATCGCCCATACCGTACCCCTCCTCAAACTGGTCAGTAATTTTGTGCTCTTCATCAATCTGATTTAGCCATCTCAGCGCCTGGGTTACATCCCCGCCGGCGATGGTAAGCAGTTCTCGGAAAAGGTCCCAAAGCGTATCAAACGGAGATTTGGCTCCCTTTTTTCTGAACCGTTCGTCCCATTCGGAGTAGATAAAATGCATGGTGTAAAAATCTGCGTGAAAATTCTATTCTTTATAACTTCAATTTTCCTCAAATCATTGCATCAGCAATTGGTTTGGATATAAAGTAAACATTGAATTGCAGACAGGCTAAAACTTTATGGACCGATACCATTACGAGCGCAAATTATGGAAACAGGGCTACACACGCATTATGGGACTTGACGAGGTGGGCCGGGGTTGTCTGAGCGGACCGGTCGTGGCAGCTGGTGTGATTATTAAACCAGGAAGTCATCTCAACGAAAAAGTTGCAGATAGCAAATCAATCGGGTTGAATGACCGGGAGTTTCTGGCAGAAGAGATAAAAAAAACCGCTCTATTTTGGTCTGTACATGAATGTCCCCCTCGTATAATTGATGAAATCAATATTCTGAAAGCCTCCATCCGTGCGATGCTGAACTGTACCGAAGCCGATGGCGCCAATCCCGATTATCTGCTTGTTGATGGAAACCGATTCACATCAAGCGTTGTGCCGTATAGCTGCATTATCAAGGGTGATGATAAATCGGTATCTATCGCCGCGGCCTCCATCCTTGCAAAAGTTCATCGAGACCGTTTGATGAAAAAGCTCCACAAAGAGTATCCCTTTTTTGGCTGGGACAGAAATGTAGGCTATCCCACAAAAACACATTTTGATGGGCTGAATAAACATGGCTACACCAAACATCACCGCAAAAGTTTTAAGCTGAGAACGGAAAAAAAATTCGATGGTTTGTGAATGAGACTCTACTACTGTCAAGCTTGACCAACTGTCCACAAAACTCATCCATTTTCAATACATTGTTACTTTAATAAAAAACAATCATTTTGCTGAAACGGATCATCTGATCATGAACACCCTGAAAAACTCTTTGCCGCTGATTATTATTATTTTGATAATCACCTCCTGCCGTCCACAGACTGAAAATGGAAACATAATGACAGTAAACGGATCACTCTTTTCATCTGATCTGGGAGTCACCCTGAGCCACGAGCATGTTTTGGTTGACTGGATCGGTGCAGACAGTACCGGTTATCACCGCTGGGACAGAACCGAAGTTGTGGAACGTGTTCTCCCTTACGTTCTCGAAGCCAGGGAGAAAGGTGTGCACACCATTGCCGAATTCACACCTGCTTATCTTGGTCGGGATCCCTTTATCCTGGCGGAACTTTCTCAGCGTACGGGGGTGCAGATTATTACCAATACCGGCTATTACGGTGCAGTTGATAACCGGTTCATGCCTCAACACGCTTTTGATGAATCTGCAGAAGAGATTGCTGTCAGATGGATAGATGAATTCGAAAATGGAATTGACGGAAGTGATTTAAGGCCCGGTTTTATGAAAATTTCCGTTGCAGAAGAGGCCCATCTGAGTGAACAGCACCAAAAAATTGTGAATGCCGCAGCGCAAACCCATCTTACAACAGGGATGACTATTTTTTCACACACCATCGGTGATGAGCCTGCAATTGCACAAATCGAACAACTGAAATCAAATGGAGTCTCTCCTTCTGCATGGGTTTGGACGCATGCACAATCGGGATCACTTGAAGGAAATGAATTTATTGCCAAAGAAGGCGGATGGATTTCCCTGGACGGAGTCAGGTATGATCCTGACCATCATCCGGATGACAGGGGCAGCATCGAGTGGTATGCTGAACGTATTTCTGCGCTTAAAGACGCCGGGTTCCTGAAGCAGATCCTTCTTTCGCACGATGCAGGCTGGTACGATGCCGGAGAGCCTGATGGCGGGGTTTTCCGAAGCTATACAGACATTTTTGACTACCTTCTGCCCGAACTGACAGAAAGAGGCTTCACAGAAAATGAAATCAGACAATTGCTGGTTACCAATCCAGCCAATGTTTTCACCATTCAGATTCACTCTGACCAGTGAACTACTCCGAGTCCGAACCATCGGGTTTTCAATTTGATATCAGTTTACATTGTTTTCCGACCTAAAAGGTCAGAGAATTATACTACCTATGATTAATTCAGGACAAAAAAGGAGAGAATAAAAGCGGATTTCGTTATCTTATATCTTATAAAGAAAGAGTAACTAACTGAGAGGGAATGCTATTATGTCAGAAAATACGCTCAAAGGCTATTTTTCGAGGCCCAGGATAGGTTTGTTCCTCGGGCCTCTTGTTTTTGCAACCATATTAATGATTCCCGCCCCCGAATCACTCAGTCCAGAAGCGTGGGGTGTGGCTGCCGTTGGTATTTTGATGGCGATCTGGTGGGTAACCGAAGCGATTCCCATACCTGCTACAGCACTATTACCTATCGTCTTGTTTCCGGTGCTTCAGGTGGGGACAGTAGCCGAGGCTACACAGCCTTTTGCCAACCCGCTCATTTATCTTTTTATGGGTGGATTTATAATCGCCCTGGCGATGGAACGTACCAATCTTCACAAACGAATTGCATTAAATATTGTACTTCTCGTTGGAACCAAACCCAAGTCGATCATTATCGGCTTTATGATTTCTGCGGCATTTTTGAGCATGTGGGTAAGCAATACAGCCACAGCAATGATGATGCTCCCGATTGCAATGTCGATCATCGGACTGGTAGAAACCACCGAGGATATGCAGGAGGCCGACCTGAAAACCAACTTCGCAATTGTGATGCTGCTTGGACTGGCTTATGCCTGTAACATCGGCGGTATCGCCACACTGATCGGAACCCCGCCCAATGCCCTTATGGCCGGTTACATGTTTGAGACCTATGGCGTAGAGATCGGTTTCGGCCAGTGGATGATGGCAGGGCTGCCCCTGGTGATCGTTTCGCTTCCCATCGTATATTTAATGCTGACCCGCCTTGTATTTCCCATTAAACTAAAAGTTATTCCGGGTGGTTACGGCCTGATAAAAGATCAGATCGAAAAGTCGGGAAAAATGTCACGTCCCGAAAAACTGGTTGCTATCGTCTTTTTAATGACAGCCACACTTTGGGTCACCCGTCCTCTGCTTGAGCCGTACATCCCCAACATTTCCGATACAGGAATTGCAATCTTCGGAGCTTTTCTGATGTTCCTCTTACCGGTAAACTTTAGAAAGCTGAAATTCGTACTAACCTGGGATGACGCCAAACAGCTTCCCTGGGAAGTGTTAATTTTATTCGGAGGCGGGCTTAGCCTGGCTGCAGCCATTACTTCTACCGGCCTTGCCGAGTGGATCGGTCAGTCACTCCAGATTCTCGATTTTCTTCCGATTCTGCTGCTGATAATGCTCTCTCTCTTCGTGATTATATTTTTAACCGAAGTGACCAGCAATACAGCAACCGCAGCAGCATTTCTGCCAATTTTGGCATCTGTGGCCATTGCTATGGGCTATGATCCTCTCCTGCTCGTAATTCCCGCAGCCATCGGTGCAAGCTGTGCGTTTATGCTGCCGGTAGCCACACCTCCTAATGCCATTGTTTTCGGAAGCGGCCTGGTCACGATTCCTCAAATGGCACGAGCCGGGTTTATCTTTAACATTGCGATGGTGTTTGTGATTACTATAGTTCTCTACCTGCTGGTGGGGTATGTGTTTGGTGTGACGTTATGAGGTAAGTGATCATTTACAATAAATGAACGCGTTTAGCGGACTGATTTAAAAAATCATAAATCATCCTTTTCGATAGAGTCGTTCCAGGTCGGAGCAGGTGAAACCGAGCTGTTTCATCTCTTTGAAAAAAACGGGCAGTTTATCACGGATAAACTCTCCGCGCCGCAACTCAAGTACTTTTTGATAGGCGTTTTCTTCAACAAAATAGCCGACACCTCTCTGGTTAAAAAGAATCTCTTTTTCCTGCAGATAATGAAAAGCCCTCATCGCAGTATTCGGATTCACCTCCATCTTCACAGCGATGTCGCGAACGGAGGGAATACGATCGTCCGGTGTCCATTTTTTTTCGAGGATTTGTCCGCAAAAAAAATCCACAATCTGAATGTAAATCGGTTTGTTTTCGGAAAATTCCATCACGCAATCTGCTTGTTCTTGAGTTGCAGATAACTAAAAAAGAGTAGCAACACCATAACAACTACACGAAATATCTGCTGGATGACTCCAGGCAAGTTATCCCCCAGCTCAGACAAATGCACTTCAAGAGACAGATCAGTCGTCATGAAATAGGCGATAATCAAGCCACCAATCCCAATCAGAATAAACATTCCGATAAAAAAGACAATAATGACCAGTACCGTATTTAAAAAATCATAAATCATCCTTTTCGAT
>SLGL01000140.1 GCA_007123785.1 Balneolaceae bacterium | reverse complement strand
CTGCATTTGTAAACGAAAAATCCTTGACAATACAGTACATGATGAAAAATATCCAAATGCTTTTTATGCCATTTAAGACTCTTAAATTCAAAGCGGTAATTGTACTGATTGGCTGTCTGGTTTTCGGGCTTTTCATAGCTGGTTTTGTGAACAACTCATCGTCAGAAGATACAGTGGATCAGCGGCCAAACCTTGTCCTGATCATTGCCGATGATATGGCCTGGGATGACTGCGGGGTTTGTGGCCATCCACATATCAAAACTCCCAATATCGACAAGCTGGCCCAAAATGGCATGATGTTTCACCAGGCGTTTTTAACCACCAGCTCCTGCAGTCCGTCGAGAGCAAGTATTGTTACGGGAACCTACCCGCATCAAACCGATGCGGAGCAGCTGCACTGGGAGATTCCCCCCGATAAAATCACGTTCGTGGAAAAACTGAAAGAAGCCGGCTACTGGACCGGCCAGGCCGGTAAATGGCATATGGGTGATCATATCAAAGAAAGGTTTGATTTTCTGGCGGAGGAGAATACAGAAGAGTTGATGGAGACGGTCGGAGAGCTGCCGCAAGCCGATGGAAGCGGGAGTCATTTGTGGATTCCGCTTCTGCAGCACCGCCCGGAGAACCAGCCGTTTTTCCTATGGCTGGCGGCGGTTGACCCGCACCGGGGATACCAGGAAGACACGATTGCCAAACCCCATGCTCCCGAAGATGTGATTCTGCCGCCCTATGTGCCGGATACCGAACAGGTCAGGAAAGATTTTGCCATGTATTATGACGAGATCAGCCGCCTGGATGAATACACCGGCCGCGTTGTAGAGGAACTGGAGCGCCAGGGTGTGCTGGACAATACGGTGATCCTGTTCATCAGTGATAACGGCAGGCCTTTCCCCCGGGATAAAACCACCCTTTATGACAGCGGAATCAGAACTCCCTGGATTATCCAATGGCCGGAGCGGATTGCGCCCGGATCGGAAACCGAATCGCTGGTTAGCGCAGTGGACATAGCCCCAACGTTTCTGGCTTTTGCCGGCATCGAAGCCGATGGAAATTTTGCGGGGGAAGATTTCAGTCGCATTCTGGCAGATCCGGAGCTAAAGATCCGGGACTATATTTATGGTCAGGCGCACTGGCACGACCATGAAAACTTTGTTCGCTCCATCCGAGATGAGCGGTATAACTACATCCGAAACTTCTTCAATGACCTTCCGGCCACACCACCAGCCGATGCTCTTACGAGCCCGACCTTTTCCGAAATTCGCAGACTGGAACAAAGCGGAGAGCTGGATGCCTATCAGCGGTCTTTGTATTTCGAACCCCGTCAGGAAGAGGAGTTGTATGATGTGGTCAATGACCCGCATGAGCTGAATAACCTGGCTGAGGACCCTGAGTATCAGCAGGTGTTGAACAGGATGCGAGCTGGATTGCTACAGTTCATGGAAACCCATTATGATGGGGTTCCGCGGCTGCGATCCCCGGATGAGTTTCACAGGGTAACCGGTGCACCACTGCCCAATAACCATCGCCCAAGAACACCTAAAAAAGAGATGTTTGGGGAGTGTGAATGTATTTATTTACCACCAGAAAAGTTTTTTGAATAAACTCACAATGATAAAATTCTGCACAAAATGTAAGTTATTAAATCTCTTTTCTGTTTTATGAAGAATTATATTCTAATTGAGTATGCTATTGAACAGTGCAAGCATGTATTTATGGAAAAACCGGTCGCTACCGATATAGCCGGTGTTCACAGGGTACTTGAAGCCGGAAGAAAAGAAAAGCAAAGTTGAAAAAAATTCATTAACCGGTGTAAGGAATTCCCAAAAAATGGTTCATACATATATAGGAGGCTTTGCAAAACCCACTCGTCAGACGATTTCAGGGCCTCGTCTGAACACTTTATGTGGTCTGACGAATGCAAAAGGCAACATGTTTTTCCTGAGTCAATTCGTCAGACGAGTTTTGCAAAGCCTCCATATAGATATATACAGACCGAACGGTATGAAACATATAAAAAACGAAAATCATGACTATCCTTATGGACTATCGTGAGGCGATGAACCGGCAGTTGGTGACAGCTTTGCGTAGCCATCCAAGAGTAGAGCTGGAAACAGCAACCTTGAAAACCGGGGATTTTCTTATTGATAATATTTTACTTATTGAACGAAAAACGTTTACAGATTTCGTACTGTCTATCAAAGACGGACGGCTATTCCGGCAGGCTGTACGCCTCGCTAATGCCAAAAAGGTTGCAACAATGATCCTTGAAGGGACCTCCGGAGACATAAAAGCCATCGGGATGAAAAGGGAAGCCTTGCAGGGCGCGCTGATCTGCCTGTCTCTCAAATTTAATCTCCCGGTTTTACGGTCCATGTCGCCAAAAGAAACGGCCTGGCTGATTGTAGCTGCCGCCGGCCAATGTACATCCACCAGGCGGACTGAAAAACATCCATTTCCCCGTCCGGCTCCCGCCAAAAGAACAAATATTCATCAACAACAACTCTTTATTCTGCAAGGGTTTCCCGGGATCGGTCCCAAAAGAGCAAAATTACTGTTAAAAACATTCGGTTCGTTAAAAGCCATTTTTTCTGCCGATCCTTCAGAATTTAAAAAGGTAGGCGGAATCGGTAACGTAACTGCAGAAAAGATATGGGAAGTCATCCATTCACAACGGGGCGGTTAGCCCGCCTTTCTCACAAATAATTATCCTTTCACATCGGCCCGTAAGGTCCCGGGCCGGCATCTTCAAAACCATTTACCCAAAAATCTGATTTACCGGAAATGAAAAATCATTCATAAGGATAGCTGAAAGTTTTTCATCATTCCTGGCTTTTGTATGCAATTGCAGTTTTTCTTTTTTCAGTAAAAATTGTTCGATCACTTTTTCAGCGGGATCCGCAATCCAGTACTCTTTCACGCTGTGCTTCTCATACAAAGCCAACTTCTTTTGCCGGTCGATTGTTTCGGTGTGCTCGGAGAGAATTTCCACCACCAGGTCGGGGGCGTCCACAATGTTCTTTTTGGTGATGATATTCAGTCGGTTTTTGGCAATATACTGCCTGGGGAAATGATTATTTCATGCCCCCTCACTTCTTCACCATCGTACTCAGCACAAACCAGATATTCTCTTTGCGTTCCATCAGGCGGCGTTTGAAGTAGGGGAACCACATGGTGCCGTAGGGTACATAGACGCGGGCGTTGTAACCCTGCCGGGCAAACTGTTCCATTGTTTCTTCACGAAGGCCGTATAGCATCTGGAATTCAAACTGCTTCTTCGGGATGTTATTTTCTGAAGTGTATTGTTTGACCCATTCGATCAATTCATCATCGTGTGTGGCCATCCGCGGAAAGGTAGTTTGATCCAATAAAATTTTCGCATAATCCCTGAACGCTTCGCGAATATCCGTCATATTTTGCAGAGCGATTCGTTTGGACTCTTTGTAGGCACCTTTGCAGAGGCGGATGTCGGCACCCAGGCCGGCAAGCTCTTCAATATCTTTTCTGGAACGGTGCAGGTAGGCCTGAATCACGATGCCCACATGTTTTTCATATTCGCTGAACGCTTCTTTAAAGATATCGATCGTGCGTTGTGTGTAATCGGAGCCTTCCATGTCGATCCGCACGAATGAATCCAGTTCCTTCGCTTTGTCGAGGAGCCGGAACAGGTTTTCTTTGCAGTAATCTTCGTCAATATCCAGGCCCATCATGGTCAGTTTGATGGAGATGGTACTTGTCAGATTAGCGGTGTGAATATCTTCCAGCAGACCGGTGTATACATCCACAGTTTTATCGGCTGTGGTTTTGTCTTTTACGTTTTCACCCAGCAGATCCAGAGTAACACGAATTCCTTTTTTATTAAAGGTTATAATTTTTGGGATGGTCTCCTGAAACGTTTCCCCGGCCACGAATCGTCTCGCAAATGCAAATGGTAGTTTCATACAGATAGGTTGTAATGAGATGAATAAGTGTTAATAACATAGCAGTCCAAAACGTTTCTCAAGTTGAAAAAAACTTTATTTTTTCAAATCTATGGCCTCATTTTAAACGGTATTCAAAATCCAATCCCCTGTTTGATTGAGCCGGGGTTCTATCAGGCTGAATAGTCTGTCAAAACGTAGCCTGGGCACCGCAACTGGTATAAAGGCAAATCCGCCTGTGCAGTCTGAAAGCCTGCTATAGCCCATATCTTTCAAATCTGAAAAAAGTTTTAGACAGGTGTGGTTCAATAATAGGGAACTCTTCTCTTTTTGTCATGAAGATAACACTGAATTGAGTGGATTTTCGTTATATGATGAAACCCGTCTTATAAACTTTCGTAGGGATTAATAAGTGAAGGCCGAAAACAAGCAAGAGTGCCGGATCGTTTTTGCCAGGAAGAAATTTTTTAACGTAATCTTTTACTGCTATGGCTGGAAAAATATTTGAAAAGATAATAGCTCTTCTCATTCTGCTGTTCGGTATATTCAGCATAGCTGAAGCTCAACCCTCAGATCGGGCATATCGGGTTGATACATTCAGTACAAGTTCTTCCCCATCTGTTCAGGTGACTACATCGGGCGGTTCGGTAAATGTAATTGGCCACACCGAGAACGAAGTGAAAGTAGAGATGTTTGTAAGGCGAGGGCGCAGTTACATCACCCCGTCCGATACCGATCTTTCGGATTTTGATATTACAATTGAAAAAGATGGTGACCGGGTAATTGCAGAAGCTCAGAGAAAACGATCAGGAGTATTCAGAGGAGGCAGGAACATTTCCATCAGTTTTAAGGTGTTTGCACCGCAAAACGCAGAGGTTGAAGGCCGTACGAGCGGGGGAAGTGTTTCTGCCGAAAACCTTCTTAACGGGCTTGATCTATCCACAAGCGGTGGCAGTGTTACTGCAAAAAAAGTAGAGGGTGACATAAATCTTCGTACATCGGGTGGAAGCATTACCATAGAAGAGGCGTCCGGCAATATCATTGCAAGAACCAGCGGAGGTTCGGTGAGGGCAAGGGACCTTTATGGTGAAGCTGAACTTCGAACATCCGGCGGCAGTATTCGCCTGGAAAATATCTCCGCAAAAATTTCAGCCCGGACCAGCGGCGGCGGTATACGCGGTTCATTCACTACCTTTCTTGACGATATCGAACTTCAGACAAGCGGCGGAAACATCCGTATTGAACTACCTGAAAGTGACCATTTTGACCTTAATCTGAGTGGGCAACGAGTGGAAGTAAGCCTGCAAAATTTTTCAGGAGAAATGGAGAGAAACCGGGTTAATGGGAAAGTGGGAAACGGTGGCCCGATGCTATCGGCAACCACATCCGGCGGTTCGGTAAGACTTGATTACCATTAAATTTAACGACTGCCTGAAGACGACTGCTGATTTCAGATCTAAAATCTGTAGTCTGTAATCTGAAGTTTGAAGTCTGAGATCAATAGTCCCCGTCCTCCGTCTCCAGCCCCCCGTCATACCCTCCTCCGTCATTTTGGAATGAGTTAGTTGGTGAATTGATGAATATTGCATCTTTTTTCTTTTTGGACAAGATTGTCTTTTTACTTTCTCATATTATTTGCAGTAAATTGCCTCAATTGATTAAATAAAAGAATACTTAAACTTTAATTCTGGAAATATCATAGAATCTATTCGTATAAGATTATCTTTTATCTTTATCTTTAATAATTCATCAATCATAACCAAAATGTAACTAACTATGGGGAATAACGAATCCAGTAATGAATCAGAGGAGTTCTTTCCAAAAGGGGCAATCGCTTTTTTTATACTGCTGATGATTCTCTTTTTGGTAATTTGGTTTGCAATGTACTTCGAACTGTTAAGCAGGGGCTGAAATGGATAAATCAGAAAAATTAGCTCTCGGACTAAGCGGACTGCTGCTTGTGATATTCTTTGGGGCCATAATGTACGCAGCTGTAGCCAAAGATATTGATGTGCCAACCTGCATAACCGATATGGACCCATTTACAACCGATACATTATTTCAAACAGCGCCGGACACCTATGAACTACAGATGGTTGCCCGGATGTGGGCATTTCAGCCATCAACCGTTAGGCTACCCGTTGGCTCTACTGTGGATCTGTATGTAACATCACAGGATATTATTCACGGTTTTAAGATTGAGCAGCATAATGTGAACCTTATGGCCGTACCCGGTGCAATAAATTACATTCGAGTAAGATTCGAAAGGCCGGGTGAATATATGTTTGCCTGCCATGAATTTTGCGGTGCTGCTCATCATACGATGGCTGGACGATTTATCATCGAAGAAGGGCTGGATGAACCGGAAACCGAGGAGGAAATCTGAATATGAATACTGATTTTTTTCGGTTTACAAAATCTGCCAAAAATCTGAATGCTGTTCTCATTATCATTCCGATGGTTCTTCTGTTTATTGGGGTGTATGGAGGTTTGATGCAAACACTTTTCAGAGCTGGAATTATCCAGAGTGACCCTTTTGTCGGGGGGGATTATTACAAAGGGCTGACCTTTCACGGAGTTCTGAACGCAATTGTCTTTACCACGTTTTTTGCAGTGGCTTTTGGCAATGCCCTGGTTCCTTATGCACTTAAAAAGAACCTGAACAGTAAAATAGCATGGATTTCGGGTATTTTGATGCTTGTGGGATCGGTTCTGGCGGCCGTGGTTATTTTGATGGGTGAGGCAACGGTTCTCTATACTTTTTATCCGCCGCTAAAAGCTCACCCTCTCTTTTACATCGGCCTTGTGTTGCTGGTGGTGGGATCATGGATTGCTTTCTATAACTGGGTGCCGATGTACCTGGAGTGGCGAAAAGAGAATGAAGGCAAGAAAACACCGCTCTCTGTGGTGGGGATTTTTACCACATTTATTATCTGGTTTATCGCAACACTCGCAGTTGCAGTAGAGATTCTGTTTATGCTGCTTCCCTGGTCGCTTGGACTTGTAGATGAGATCAATGTGATGCTTGCAAGGACACTTTTCTGGTTCTTTGGCCATCCGCTGGTCTATTTTTGGCTGTTACCAGCATATGTGATGTATTACGTTTTCATGCCAAAAATGGCAGGCGGCAAGCTCTATTCCGATATGGCTGGAAGACTGGTTTTTATGATGTTTATTCTGTTTTCCATTCCGGTGGGAACACATCACCAGTATATGGATCCCGCCATCGGTGCACAATGGAAGCTGTTGCACGGAATATTTACGTTTGCAGTGGCTTTACCCAGCTTAATTACCGCATTTACACTGGCTGCTTCGCTCGAACATGCCGGAAGAAACCAGGGTGGTAAAGGATTGTTTGGCTGGATGTGGAAATTACCCTATTTCAAAAAAGAGAACTGGTTTTTCCCATACCTGATTTTGGGTCTCGTAATCTTCATTTTTGGCGGTATCGGGTGCATTATTAACGCTTCGTATCAGATGAATACGGTTGTTCACAATACAGCCTGGGTGCCGGGTCATTTTCACCTGACAGTGGCCGGACCTGTAATGTTGGCTTTTCTCGGAGGCAGTTTATATCTCGTAGGG
>SLGL01000230.1 GCA_007123785.1 Balneolaceae bacterium | reverse complement strand
ATACTTACAGAAATAGAATGTTATGGCACATCAGGCCCAGGAAGAAACCATTCATTTGGTCAAAGAAATTTTCAGAACGTATTTAAAAGAAAAAAACCAGCGCCAGACCCCCGAGCGTTTCATGGTACTGGAAGAAATTTATCGCTCAGACGGACATTTTGATGCTGATGACATTTTCTTCAACATGAAAAAATCGGGCACCCGGGTTTCGCGGGCCACAGTATATAACACGCTCGATCTGCTGATCGAGTGCGGCCTGGTACAACGCCAGCAATTTGGTAAAAACCAATATTACTACGAACGTTCCTACGCTTACCAACAACATGATCACATGATCTGCAAAGAGTGTGGTGTGGTGATTGAATTTTGTGATCCGAGAATTCTGGAAATTCAGAATATGATGGAAAAGCTTTACAACTTTAAAGTGGACGGACACTCCCTGCATCTGTTCGGCACTTGTAAAGACGAAGAGGCCTGCCGGGTAAGAAAAGAGAGTGGTGATAAAATCAAATCCATCAAGACCTGATCTCATAACCGCGCTTTTTAGTCCCTGAAGCTTACACCGTACAGACAGAAAGCTTTCGATAAAATCTGACGGTCATGAGTAAACTTTTGTATCGCGTATAAATCGTTTTGCTGCCCACCGGCTGCCCCACCACCCCATAAAAATCGAAAGGAGAAGGGTTCCTCCAATCAAATAGTACCACTCGCCAAATGGCCAGGAGAGAATACCAACCTGCGGTACGAAATAGGGAATCACCCATTCAAAAAGAGTAAATATTACGGCTGCAGCAAATAAACCTGCAATCATGCCCTGCAAAACTCCTTCAACCAGAAATGGCCTGCGAATGAAAGAATTGGTTGCCCCTACCAGCTTCATCGCCCTGATAAGGTCACGTTTGGCATAAATGGTGAGGCGGATGGTGTTAAAAACAAGTATCATCGCCACAAACAATATAAAAAATCCGATGGCGGCACCAGCTATCAGCAGCATCTCGGTTCGTCTTTCGATGGTTTCAAGCAGTGCCAGGTTAAAGCGTACTTCATTCACACCTTCATAGGTGCGGATTTCCTGCACAAGAGAATCAATCTGAGCCACACTATATTCATCAGAAACAACAACACGGAACGAGGCCGGTAAAAAATCGAGTTGGGCAATCGTTTCACTTCCCATTCCAAATTCTTGCTGAAAAACCTGAGAAGCACTGTCTTTGGATATATATGTAAGCCCGGCAACTTCCGGTTTTTGTACAAGTATCGTTTCCATCTCAAGGGTTTCATCTGCATCCAATTCATCCAGAAAAACCTCCACCTCTACCTGCTGGCGGATCACCTGGGCAATTTCGTAGGCGTTATAACCGATCCGAAAAAGCACGGCTATCAAAAGCACCGCAATAAAAAGTGAAAACATGGATGTAAACGCTGCAAGTTTCGCCCTGCCAAGACCGGCAAACCCTTCTTTTAAAATATATCCTGCACTCATGAGTATTTTTTAATTGGTAAATAAAACTCGTATTCCGAACCTGAACCGTCTTGCGGGCATGGGGTATCCTGTAGTTTCAAAGTAGCCGAGCTGGTTCACTCCGTCAAGTACGTTTTCCCACTTCAGAAGTATCATAAACCATCTCACTCGAGCCGAAACATCCACATCGAGCCTGTGATATGACGGATTTACCAGCTCATTTGTTCCATGCTGCCAGCGATTCAGCGGCGTGATGAATTGTGCTCCCCGAAAGGCATTTGGAGAAAATACGCCGGATACTCCGGCTTTTACAAATGTTGCCTGATCGAAAAGATAATTTTTCCAGTAGAACTGCCCTTTCAGCCATAAGCGGTCGCCCGATGTATTCAATAACTGACTGACAGGATGCAAACTTGTTGAACTATAATTTTTATATGTACCTGAGAATTCACCTTCAAATATCCGGGAATCAAGAGCAAGCCAGGCTGTCCCACTGGTTGATGAATATGGATCGATGGTAACAAAATTTCCCTCTTCATCTATAAAGGCAGCATTTTCGGTGTCCCGCAGATCCCCTCTCAGGCCAAAGGTAAGATTATTGGTAAGTGCCAATTCACCTTCAGCCCCAATCAATACAGATTCTTCATTTTCAAGCCCGGGGTTACCTGAATACTGATTCGACTGCCAGTATAATGCCTGGATGTCCGGTGCCCTGGAAAGCAGGCCTCCAAAAACCGACAGTCTTGCCCCTTGCAGCGGATTCACTACAAATCGCCCGGACAGTTCGGTAGATAGACGGCCGTCGTTCCATGCGGTAATGTTAGCATTTGCATCGATCCGCCCAATCCCACCAAACCGCTGAGATCCGTTCAGGTCAAAAGATCCACCCGCCCAGCTTGTCTCGCTGAGATTCACCTGTTCGCGTTCATGCAGGAAAAAGAGCCGCCCCGTGCCTGAAAACATTGCAGGACCGGCTTCAAGGTTTTGCCGGGCAAACAATTCGATTTTTCTGAAATCGGTGGCAGTCGTGTCGGTAGTGGATGTAAGTGACCATGCATCGGTCTGATAGTGCAGGCCTGTTTTAAAAGAGACATCTCTTGTTGTATCCCGTCGATGGTGCGCCTGCAGATAAAAATCTGTCGAGGACTGTTTGGAACTTGCATTGGATTGAACCGGTGTTTCCACGAAACGGTTAAATGAGAAGAAAAGCGGATCGGTCATGTTATAACCAAACGACTCTTCACGGTCGAGTGAGTTATTGATGTAGCCGGCTCTCAGCAGCCAGTTGTGGTTCAATTGATGATACACCCTGCCAAATACCTGACTCCCCTCCACATTCTGGCGCTGGAAGCCTCCGCCGTCCCTCCTGTCCCAGAATGCAAGTTCCAGGTTGGTGGTTTTCAGAAAGTTTTGCGTAAATGAAAACTCAAGACTCCGGTGATTGAACGAACTCTCATCAAAGTTCAAATAGGTTCTTGGCTGAATGATATAGTGATCCCTCAGTCTTGTTTGTGCCCGGTATGACGCCCCGTAGCCTGCTTCGTTAAATTCAGAAATTTTATGTACAGCAAGCCGGTTCCAATTTACACCACCTGTAAGCGGATCATTCAGTTTCATCCCCTCCATTTCAAGATTTTGGTGCCTCGATTCATAAGCGTGTAGCTCCAGGCCATCCATCCTTCCCACGGTCCCCATCCGGTAGGTAATGGCACCCCTTTCCTGATGAAAACGATCGAACAGATTCAAAAGACTCACCCATCGCATGGTACTGTCTGTCTCGGCCAAATCAAACCCATCGGGGCTGCTATATGTCCATACATGCACGGTATCTGTTAATTCTTCTTCCGGCTCCTCTGTTAAATCGGGATCAGGCTGCATTCCCTCAGGAATAGTGTCGTTCAGGGCTTCATCAAGCAAAGGCTCAATCATTTGCAGGTCGGGAATGGTGTCCTGTTCAGCCGGTTCCGGGATTGTATCGCGTACTATCGGAACAGGTGTATTATCCTGAAACATGGGCAGAGATTTGCCTTCCAGCGGAAATAGAATCGCCAGCCATATCAGTAACAATACTCTCAAGGAAATTGGGGTTTAAGATTATAGGGATACCTGCCGATACCCAGCAGCTGCCTGCGAAGACATTCAAGCACTACAGCTACAGTTCGTTCTTTGTTAATAAGCCTGTCGTTTGTGAAGATTGATTTCAGGGCAAAGTGTTCACCATCAATCCAGAAACCCATCCAGACCAGACCTACCGGTTTTTCTTGCGTGCCGCCGCCCGGGCCAGCAATACCTGTGGTAGAAACGCCAATATCTGCTCCGCATTTTACGGCTACTCCTTTTGCCATTTGAAGGGCCGTATTTTTGCTCACCGCACCATCGGTTTTGATTATTTCATGATCAACACCTAAAAGCCCTGTTTTTATATCATTGGAATAAGCAATGATTCCGCCTTTCATATACTGGCTGCATCCGGGAATATTGGTAATTACATTTCCCAAAAAACCACCTGTGCAGCTTTCCGCCACAGCAATACTCATGTTTCTCTCTTTCAAAATATCACCAACAACCCCGGCCAGATTCAGGCCCTTTCCTTTCCCGTATATCTCATTGCCAGCTTTTTTGTTGAGCAGTTTTCTCAATTTTACAATTTTTTGTTCGGCACGGGCTGATGTTTTTCCGCTGGCACTTACCCGTATGGTAACTCCCTCAGGGCTTGGAAGATAAGCAATTCCCACACCATTGCTCACATACTCATCCAGGTTGCCAATCCTTTCGGCAAGCAAACTTTCCGGAATGCCGGCAGTCCGGTAATATTCGGTAAGCCAAACCTCATTCTCAGGAAAAACCGTTTTCAGTTTTGGCTTGATGCGATGCTCCGCAAGAAATTTCATTTCATGGGGAACACCCGGCAGAACTGCCAGAAAGTTCCCGTTTTTTTCAAACCACATCCCCGGTGCTGTTCCCTGGTTATTGAACATCACTTCACAATTCTCCGGAACCATCGCCTGGTCAATATTTGACTGTGAAAGCAAATATCCGCGTTTGGAAAAAATTTGTTTGATGTGATTCAGAACCTCATCATTTTCGATCAGTTCAGCATTAAACAGGTCCGCAACAACTTTTTTGGTAATATCATCATGGGTAGGTCCGAGGCCTCCGGTAGTAATAGTAACGGCGGCTCGTTCCATCGACCGGTTCAGATTTTCTATAATTAGGCTGTAATCATCGGGAAGGGTGATAACCTGTTCCACATAAAAACCGGATTCCGTAAGAACAGTTCCAAGCCACGAGGCATTGGTGTTTACCGTATCACCAATTAGCAGTTCGTTCCCGATAGAGATAATGTGTGCTTTTCTCATAAGCATGGAAAATAGGACTTTGCCGAACATTCATAAAATTTAGAATACCGAAAAAGTAAATCCGCCTGAAAGATGATTTGAATTCCAGCCTTATCTTCGGGATATTTCGCGGGCATATTTTAATTGGAGTATTGGTTTAAGATCAAATTTCAGCCATGGATAACAAACTTTATTTATATACCAAATTTAAAGGATTGAAAAATCCCGGAATCCATTCAACAATTAATTACTGATAGCCTTACCTTATTCGTGTGGAAAAAATACCCAACATACTCAGCGGCTTTCGAATGTTGATGGCCCCCGTTTTCCTGATTCTGTTTATCCAGGATGACATTTTGTGGCGGGGTTTAAGTCTTCTGGTTTTTCTGGTGGCTGCTCTTACCGATATTGCTGACGGATACTACGCACGCAGATATGAAGTACAGAGTGATTTTGGTATTTTCCTGGATCCGCTTGCTGACAAATTTCTAACCTTTGCCGGATTTGTTTGCCTCCCCTTTCTCGATCCTGAGCAATTTCCATGGTGGGCTGTTGCTTTGATCGTTATCCGTGATGTAGCCATTACCAGCCTTCGAATTTATGCAAACCGCCGCGGAATTGTCATGCAAACAAGAGTTACAGCAAAAGCCAAAACCATTTTACAGATGGGTTTTCTATATGTAGCACTTCTGTTTGGTTTTTTAATACTTTTTGGCGGAAGCTTTGGCGAGCTGGTGAACACCATCTATGCCACCAATCTCTTTTTCTGGGGCATGATGTGTGTTGTCGCCATTACCGTCTACTCTGGCATTGAGTATCTTTATGTGAATCGCGCTCTGTTCAGCATGGATCCTGCAGAATGAAGAAAGTAAAAATCTGGACAGGTACTCTGTTTGGGGCCGGATTACTGCCGGCTGCACCCGGTACCTGGGGCAGTTTTTTCACCCTTCCGCTCATCTACCTTGCAAGCTGGCTGCATCCCGGTATCGGGCTGATTGTTTTTTTGATTCTTACTATTCTCCTCTCACTCTGGAGTGCCCCGGAAAACGTAAAGCAGTTTGGTGAAGATCCTTCACAATTTGTAATGGATGAAAGCGCCGGCCAAACCGTGGTTTTCCTGACTGCCGGATTTCACTACACCATCACCGAAGACCTTATCCTACTGCTGGGCGGATTTCTTCTGTTCAGGATATTTGATGTGCTCAAACCGCTGGGTATAAAAACCCTTGAAAAGTTAAGCGGGAAGTACGGCATCCTGGCAGATGACCTTCTTGCCGGTTTATACGCTTTAATCAGCCTCGAATTGTTGCTGCTTTTCATCTAAAATTTTTCTGTTACGTATAAATTAACAGATTATTTATCGATCTGAATATCCTTCCTATTTCAAGAAAGTGAACAGGAGACCTATCAATGAATTTTCAAAGACAATTGATCGCACACAAAATATTAGAACTCGATTGTTTTGGTCAATGAAGCCCATTTTTCAATGAAAATTGTCAAACAAATGATTTCACATAAGGAATAGACGAAAAAGTGCCATCCGGATCGTTCTGCCGCCTGCCACTCATAATCCCGGGCCTCTTGGGGCAAACAAACTTCTTTGGGAGATAATTGAAATTTGGGGTAATTCCCTGGAACTATATTGGTGACTTAACAAAGTTGTATTATTCATCAAGCTCAATCAGCGTATAGATTTCTCACAAAGATTTTGTATTTTTCTGCTCTTTGACAAATGTCTGTAAAGAATATAGAAACTGGAAGTTTAATTAAAATGTATCCGGGTGATTTTTCATGCCAAGTGGAAAGAAAAGAAAACGTGCTAAAATTGCTAAACATAAAAGGAAGAAGCGTCTGCGAAAAAACAGACATAAGAAGAAAAAGTAATTCTTCAGTTTATTTTTTAAAAAAAAGGGCACGCATTGTGCCCTTTTTTTATTTCTGATAATTTTTTGAAGTAAATCAGGCCTGTGTCAGGCGGCATGAACAACCACACTTTCATCTGCAATTTTTATGATGCGGTTTGCTTTATAAAGCAGATGAGCCAGCTTTCTGCCAACATGCTCGTGAACTTCATTAAGGCTGTCAACCTCATCAAAGGTAAACTGAAAATAGGAAAGCAGATTGATCGCAGTAAGATATTTCCCATACTGATCTCCATCAATTTCGATATGCCATCGGGTAATGATGTCATCGGAAATGAGAAGTTCATTTACCTTTTTACTGGCACGATCCATCCATTCACTTGCCATCTGTATGCGGTAATTATCATCGTTATTTCCGGCTTGAGGCTGGCAGCGATCAACATCAAAATGCCATACCAGCTCGATATCAATAGAAGGTACCACATTAACCTCTGTAAGCTGTTTATTTTTCAGCATGGGATGGCCATCCGTTCCGTTCAATTCATTGGCAAGAGCGGCTTCCCTAAAGCTGTCCCAGTCAAAATTAATCGATAGATGAGTCAGGTGATTCGTGGAATCCTTCAGGTCAATCACAATTTCAAGCCCAGCTGCATTGATTTTGGCTTCTTCCCACGTTTTAAATTTCACAACATTTATATTTCTCTTGTTTAGTGAACCATTAATTTTATTCACAACTGACTGAAAAATAGGATATTGCATATTCTTAATTTAATTTTTTATTCAAAATCCGGTTTTAAGTTTACTCGTTCTAATGAATAATTTTTATGCTTTAATATATTTAACACAAGAATTAAAAAACAGATGT
>SLGL01000089.1 GCA_007123785.1 Balneolaceae bacterium | reverse complement strand
TTTTTTAAAATGGCCTGTGTTAGAATTTGAAATATTCTAAACACATTTTTAAAACTCGCTGCAAAGTGTAATTTACCCGTAGCAGTATTTACCTTATCCTGAAAGCTAAAAAAAGCGCTTTTATCATGAAAAACTCCAAATCAACACTTCCCGATCTGGTATTCAAAGGCATCGAAAATCATCCCGGTGGCCTATTTCTGTCAACTAAACGAAATGGCACATGGCACGATACCACTCTGGAAGATTTCAAAAATAAAGCGAGATACCTGGCTTTGGGTTTATATGAGCTTGGAGTAAGGCCGGGAGATAAGGTTTCCATTCATTCCGAAAATTCAACCGAATGGATGTTGAGTGATCTGGCAATTCTTTCAATTGGTGCCGTAAATGTACCTATTTATACAACACAGCCCGGGGAACAGATCAAATATATATTGGAGAACTCGGATACGGTCGTTCATATCGTTTCCAGTGATAAACTGTTTGCTGAAACCAAGCCATTGATCAAAAGTGTGAAATCTGTTAAAGCTGTCATCTCTATCCACGGTTCAAAACATAAAAAACTCAGGAGATTTCAGGATGTCATTGATGATGGAAAAGAACTGAATGAAAAGGAGCCAAACCTGTTTGAAGAGTTGCGAAAAAAAGTAGAACCCGAGGATCTTGCAACACTGATTTATACCTCTGGCACTACTGGAACACCGAAAGGCGTGATGCTTTCTCACAATAATATCACTACTAATGTAGAAGCTTCTTTTGATAAACTTCCTTTTAACCTTGAAGATGCGAGGGGCGAAAACATTCTGTCATTCCTTCCTATGTCTCATATTTTCGAGCGGATGATTGAGTATATCTACATCAAAATGGGATGCCGGATTTACTATATCGAAGCTGTGGATGAAATTCGCGATGACATGCAGTATATCAAGCCTTACTTTTTTGCATCGGTACCACGCCTGCTTGAGAAAATTCACACAGGAGTGAAGGTGAAGGGACAAGAGATGTCAGGGCTTAAAAAAAACCTGTATTACTGGGCAATTTATCTTACCGAGCAGTATAATCCGGAGTATCCTCCAACTGGTATTTCTGCAATAAAACATAAGATCGCAGATAAACTGATCTACAGTAAAATCCGTGATCTTTTCGGAGGGAATTTGTTTGGAATTGTGAGTGGAGGTGCTGCACTTTCACCGGAAGTATTCAGATTTTTGAACGCTATCGGCCTGATATGCATTCAAGGTTATGGGCTCACAGAAACATCGCCTGTAATCACCGTTCAGACAAAAGGAGCCATGCGGATCGGCAGCTCAGGGAAGCCGATTCGGGATGTAGAGGTGAAAATTGCTGATGATGGCGAAATTCTTACCCGCGGTCCCCACATTATGAAAGGATATTATAAAAATGCGGAACAGACCAAAGAGGTTATGACTGATGATGGCTGGTTCAAAACCGGTGATATCGGAAAGATTGATGAAGATGGTTACCTGTTTATCACAGACCGCAAGAAGTCGATGTTTAAACTTTCTACCGGAAAGTATGTGTCACCGCAGAATGTAGAAAATCAGATTGCAGGATCCGGATTTATCGAACAAGTAGTGGTTATTGGCTATCAGAAGAAGTTCTGTTCAGCGCTGATCGTTCCTGCATTCGATAATGTTTTGAAACGTCTGAAGCGTGACGGTTATGAGCCGGGAAAACCATATTCCAGGGATGAAAGAATCCGCAAACTGATACAGAAAGAGGTGGATAAAGCAAACAAGCATCTTTCACCGTGGGAAACGGTTAAAAAGTTTGAACTTCTTGAGGAAGCTCTTACCATTGATAATGGTGAATTAACACCAACAATGAAAGTGAAACGCTCTGTGGTGCTGGAGAAATTTAAAGAAGAGATTGATTCGATGTATGGGGGGGAGCAGTGAGTTGAGTATCAAGTATCTAGTATTGAGTAGTGAGAAACGGAAAATATGTGTTGATTAGTAAATAGAGATGGTATGAAATTCCCTGGTAAAGAAGAGTGCAAAGCGTGGCTTATGCTGCCATACCCCTCTCCACAGGCTGTGAAAAAAATTAGAAACAAGAATTAAACTATATGTCAGAAAAAAAGTTCAAGATCCAAAACGTTCTTATTCTCGGTTCAGGTGTAATGGGCAGTCAGATTGCCGCGCATTGCGTGAATGCCGGGCTCAAGGTGAAACTTCTCGATCTGAAATCGGACGACACCAATCGGCCCAATAAAACAGCCGAAGAGAGTATTAAGAAACTTACGAAGATGAAGCCGGCGCCGCTGGCACTGCCGGAGTTGGCGGAACGGATCATTCCCGGTAATTTTGAAGATCATTTGGAGTGGATTAAAGATGCCGACTGGATCTGTGAGGTGATTGTGGAAAGGATGGATATCAAAAAAGAGATGATGGCCAGAATTGAAGAGGTGCGAAAACCAGGTACGATTGTCAGTACCAATACCTCCGGCCTTCCGATATCTGAAATCAGTGTTGATGTCTCTGATGAGTTTAAAACCCATTTCCTGGGTACTCACTTCTTCAACCCGCCCCGCTATATGAAACTGTTGGAGATCATCCCGACGGAAAATACCGATGATGCGGTGACAGAACATATGACTGGTTTCTGCGAGAAGATTCTCGGAAAGGGTGTGGTTCATTGCAAAGATACCCCCAACTTTATAGCAAACCGGATCGGTGTTTTTTCAATGGCATCGATGATGCCGTGGTTCTTTGAAGGAAAGTTCCGTGCCGAAGAGATCGACTTCCTCACCGGCACACTCACCGGTTACTCCAAAGCGGCTGCTTTCCGAACCGCTGATATGGCCGGTCTGGATGTGATCAATCATGTAGCTGAAAATCTCTATCCCGCCATACCTGATGATGAAAGGAGGGAGGCATTCAAACTACCCTCGGAATTCAAAAAGATGGTGGAAAAAGGCGCCCACGGCAATAAGAAAGGGCATGGATTTTATAAAAAAATGAAAGGTGAAAAGGGTGACGAATATCATGTAGTGGATCCCGAAACACTGGATTATGAAACTCAGCAGGAAGTTACTTTTAAGTCGGCTGATAAAGCCAAAAAAGAGTATAAAACAGCTGGTGAACGGCTGAAATATCTTGTGAATCAGGATGACAAAACCGGTAGGTTTTTATGGGAAATTCATTGTGATCTTCTGCTCTATTCAGCGAACCGTATTCCCGAAATAACCGATTCATTGGAGGCGATCGACCGTGCCATGCAGTGGGGTTTCAACTGGGAGCTGGGGCCATTCCAGCGGTGGGATGCAATCGGTGTGGCAGAGTCCGTAAAACGGATGGAAGAGGAGGGACGCACCATACCCGGTTCCGTGAAACAAATGCTGAAGAGTGGGCGGGAATCGTTCTACAAAGAAGACGGAACGGTGTACAATCTTCTTTCCGGAAAAGCGGAACCACTGACACCTCCGGCGAAAGGTTCACTGACGGTTGCCGCACTGAAACGAGACAACAGGGAAGTATGGGGCAACAAAAGTGCCGGTCTGTATGATATGGGCGACGGCGTTGCTCTTTTTGAATTTCGGACCAAGCAGCAAACCCTTGGGTTTGAACTGGTCCAATCGGTGGATAAAGCTGCAGAGATTGTGAAGAAGCAGTTTGATGCGATGGTAATAGGCCATGACAACGAAAATTTCAGTTATGGAGCGAACCTGGCTGAAGCTGGTGAGGCATTGCATAGTGGGGATTTTGGAAAAATCAAAGAGGCCGTGGAGAATTTTCAGCGGGTAGCTGTGGGACTTCGCTATCAGCCGTTTCCTGTTGTCGCTGCTGTATCGGGGCGATGTTTTGGAGGTGGTGTGGAGTTTATGATGCATTGCGACAAGGTCGTGGCTCACCACGAACTCTATTGCGGGCTTGTGGAATTGGGTGTGGGACTGATTCCCGCTGGTGGAGGCACCAAGGAGTTATTATTCCGCGCAATGGAGAAGGTAAAAGAGGAAGAGGATGCGGATCCGCTTCCGTACATGAAAGATGCTTTTAAAACGATTGGAATGGCAAAGGTTTCTGACGGTGCCCCAAAAGCGAAAAACCTCGGCTTCCTTCGTGATATCGATTTGGTAGTGATGCATCGCGATCTGCTCCTTAATACGGCCAAACAGCAGGCTCTTGCGATGGCTGATGCGGGATATCGTCCGCCGGCTGAGCCGAAGATCAAACTGCTGGGACAAACCGGAAAAAGTGTGCTTGACGTAACTGTCTATATAATGACCGAAGCAAAATGGGCCTCACCCTACGATAAGGTATTGGCTGGGAAAGTTGCCGAAGTGATGACCGGAGGCGGCCTCAGCGAAGCCCAGGAAGTCCCTGAAACCTACGTGCTCAAACTGGAACGGGAAGCCATTCTGGAGTGCTTCCGGGATGAAAGGACACACAAACGAATGGAACACATGCTTAAGACGGGGAAACCGCTACGGAATTGATATTTTAATTTGTTGCTTTTAAAGCCCATATGAAGGGGTGAAATCAGCCACTTTAGACTTTTCGGAGGAGTCTCTTCTTAATAGCAGTGTTGTCGGGAAGAATCGCTTCAATCCGCTGGTGTTCCATGTTCAAAAAATGAATAAATCTATCAATTAGATTATTTATGTCTTAGTCATTATTATTGCAATATTTTGCCCACTACCAAGATTCCTGGAGAATTGCGGGGGTAGATAGATTTTTTAAAAAAAACCAATAAACATGTTTGATTTCGTAAAATCACGAGCTTTTCAAGTGCTCCTGGCCATTATTTGTATTGGTCATTTTGTAAGCTGTTCAAGTGATAGGTCTGACCAAAATCCTAACCCTGATATAACAGAAGTAAAACTCATTTCGGTGGCAAAAGGTTATGCAAGTACTTCGGTAAATGCGACCATCTTCCGCCGTAATTCTGTTTTTACCCATGAGCAAACTCAATATATCGCTTTTTATGATCCTGAAGGCAGGGTGATACTGGCCAGGCGTCAACTGGATGATACCGAATGGGAGATTCACACAACTCAATATGAAGGAGATGTTCGTGATGCACATAATGGAATCAGCATTATTGTTGATGGTGCAGGCTATCTGCATGTTTCCTGGGATCATCATAATCACCCTCTTCGTTATGCCCGGAGCACAGAGCCGGAATCCCTCGAACTTGGTGAGAAAGAGAAGCTGGGGGAGGAGTCCGCCCGACATAGGGTTACGTATCCTGAATTCTACAGAATGCCAGATGGGGATCTCTTGTTCATGTACCGTCATGGCAGTTCAGGTGACGGCGCGCAAGTACTGCATCACTACAACGTGCGAAGCGGAAGCTGGAACTTATTGCATGAACAGCTCATCGATGGCCAGGGAAAGGTAAATCCATATTGGCAGACCACAATAGACGATACAGGTACTTTGCATCTCTCCTGGAACTGGCGCAGACATGGTGGAGTAGAAACCAATCACGATCTTGCCTATGCCCGATCCAGGGATGGCGGACAAACCTGGGAAAAGACCAATGGTGAGAAGTATGAGCTGCCTATTACACCGGAAACCGCTGAGTATGCATTGCGTATACCTGAAAACTCCGCTATGATGAATCAAACGTCAATGGCGGCTGATTCACAGGGCAGGCCTTACATCGTCAATTACTGGCGACCAGAAAACAGCAGTATTCCTCAGTATCACCTCGTCCATCATGATGGTGAGGACTGGCAGGTTTCCCAAATAAGCAACCTTACCCAGGAATTCGATTTGAGGGGCGGCGGAACAATGGCTCCTCCAATCTCAAGGCCACAGATCGCTATTGATACATCCGGAGAAGATATAAAGGCTTATGTGATATTTCGTGCTGAAGAGCGTGGCAATAAAGTATCAGTAGCTATTAATGAAGGCCTTGAAAGCGGCGGGGATTGGTCGATTCGTGATTTAACTGATCTTTCTGTGGAAAAATGGGAGCCCAGTTTTGATACTGAATTATGGCAGCGTGAAAAAAAGCTGCATATATATGTTCAGAAAGTTGGCCAGCTCGACCATGAACAGGCTGATGATGAAATAGGGCCTCAAATGGTTTATTTACTCGAGTGGAATTTGTGAAAGTCGCTATTAACTTTTTATTACACAGGTTCGTCAAGTGAGTATATGAATGCCCTTTAATATATAATCTTTTAACAGGATGAGTTCAGAATAAATGAATGCAATAAGTATTACACCTTGCAAATAGTTTAATGTTGAACTATATTTGTGAGGATTTAATGTTCACTATGTTTTAAAAAGTATGGAACTCGGACTTTACACATTTGTTGAAAACACACCTCAACCTGAACAGGAGGGGAAACTTCACCCTGCTGGACGGCTTCAGAACTTGCTGGAGGAGGCGGAACTTGCCGATCAGGCGGGATTGGATGTATTTGGCATCGGTGAGCATCACAGGGAAGAGTACGTTTCATCGGCACCATCGGTTATACTTGCTGCTATTGCCGCTCGTACAAAATCGATCAGGTTGACAAGTGCCGTTACCGTTTTGGGATCGGAAGATCCGGTTCGGGCTTATCAGCAATATTCCACACTCGACCTTCTTTCGAAGGGACGGGCAGAAATAATGGTAGGGCGGGGTTCTTTCATAGAGTCATTTCCTCTTTTTGGGTATGAGTTGAATGATTATGATGAACTTTTTGCCGAGAACCTTGACCTGCTTTTAGCCCTCAGAGAAGAGGAAGTGGTAACCTGGAAAGGTAAGCATCGCGCTTCGATTCAAGGCAGGGGAGTATATCCGCAGCCTTATCAGAAGTTGCTCCCTGTCTGGATTGCAGTTGGAGGTACTCCGCAGTCAGCTTACAGAGCTGGTGCACTTGGAATCCCAATGGCGCTGGCAATCATTGGCGGTTACCCAGATCAGTTTAAATCATTTGCCGAACTGCACAAAAGAGGTGCCAGAGAGAACAATCAATCTGTCCCCGCACTTAGTATCAATTCACATGGATTTATAGCGGATCATTCGCAGGAAGCACTGGACACTGCTTTTCCGGCCTTTAAAGTTACAATGGATAAGATTGGCAGGGAACGCGGCTGGCCGCCGATGAGCCGTCAGCAGTTTGAAGCTTCCTGCACACTTCGCGGTGCCAATGTAGTGGGGATCCCTCAGCAGGTGATCGACAAAATATTATACCAGCACGAAATTTTTGGGCATGATCGTTTTCTGCTTCAGATGAGTGTGGGCAGCGTTCCGCATAAAAAGTTGATGCGTTCCATCGAACTTTTTGCAACTGAAGTGGCTCCGGTTATCCGAAAAGAGTTGAAACCAAACCAGTAAAATGAAGGTTGAAAAGTACAAATTTACAAATTAGGCATTCGACATTAAACTCCGATGAAACATAATAATAAGACCGAAATATTAAGATAACCAATTCGAATGATCAGAACGGTCGGCTGAAGTATGTTTTAACCGTATCAGAAGCCAGGCTGCCGAACACCCCGATACCTCCATCTACATTAAAAATTACATTCGGGATTTCACCGGGCGAAAGGGTGGTGCCTCCTCCAAGCT
>SLGL01000199.1 GCA_007123785.1 Balneolaceae bacterium | reverse complement strand
AGCCCGGCGTCATCATCAATGAAAAGACAAAAGTTGATGTATCTGAATTTACAAATGATTTTAACCCGGAGTTTTTCAGCTCTGGCGGACTCGAAAAGCTGGGAAAATGGCTGGGCACCAGTGCTGATTCCGCCCCGAAAGTAGCCGACAGAGTGCGCCTGGGCCCGCCCGTAACCGATACTGGCAAAATTGTTTGTGTAGGACTAAACTACGCTGATCATGCCAAAGAAGGCGGTATGGATATTCCCGCAGAGCCCATACTCTTTTTTAAAGCCACCTCTGCCATTGTGGGACCAAACGACGATATGGTGATTCCCAAAAACAGCAAAAAAAGTGACTGGGAAGTGGAGCTGGCTGTTGTGATCGGTAAAAAAGCCAGTTATGTCAGCGAAAAGGAAGCGATGGATTATGTGGCCGGTTACTGCATTCATAACGACTACAGCGAGCGGGAGTTCCAGCTTGAGCGCGGCGGCCAGTGGGTTAAAGGCAAAAGCTGCGACAACTTCGCACCAATCGGGCCGTTTGTTGCAACCAAAGATGAAATTAAAGATGTGGACAACCTTCGCCTCTGGCTAAAAGTTAACGGAGAAATGAAACAGGATGGCTCAACGGCCGACTTTATTTTCAAGATTCCCTTTCTGGTGAGCTATATTTCACAATATATGACACTCCATCCCGGTGACATCATTTCAACCGGAACTCCGGCCGGTGTTGGCCTTGGATTTTCTCCCCCGCAATATCTCAAACCCGGTGATGAAGTGGAACTCGGCATTGATGGATTGGGAGTTTCGAAACAAACCGTGCGGGCATACGAAGGATAATAAATCCTGTGGTTCGAACGGCGGATTCTAACCCTAAAAATCTTTCATTTAATTATGTCCTTTAAAAACAAAACAGTTATTGTAACCGGTGGTTCTAAAGGTATCGGTGAAGGCTGTGTGCGTGTGTTCCACCGGGAACAGGCGAACGTGGTTATTCTGGATGTTGATTCGAAAACTGGAAAAAAACTAAGTGAGGAGCTTGGCAGCAAAACGCTTTTTGTGAAGTGCGATGTTTCCAGCGAAAAGGAGGTACAAGAAGCGATAAATAAGGCTGTAGAGACCTTCGGCGGAGTAGATGTTCTGGTAAACAATGCGGGCATTCTGAAATACGCAACGGTCACGGATACCTCAGAAGAGGTATGGGATGCCGTCATGAACATCAATCTGAAAGGAGCGTTTTTCTGTGCGAAATATGCCATCCCTGAGATGCAGAAACAGGGCGCCGGAATTGTGATCAACATGTCGAGCGCTCAGGCATTCATTTCGCAGGATAAAGTGGCTGCTTACACTACATCAAAGACCGCCATGTTGGGGCTGACCCGCAGTATTGCTGTAGACTATGCACCTGAAATACGCAGCGTTGCGATCTGTCCCGGAGGTATTGACACCCCATTGAATCGCGAGGCGTTCGAAAAATCTCCGAACCCCGAACAAACAAGACAGGCCACTATCGACATTCATCTGGTGAAGCGGATGGGCACAGCGAAGGAGATCGCTGAAATGGCTGCCTTTGCAGCAAGTGAAAAAGGCTCCTTCCTGAATGGCCATCCGATTCGAATTGACGGTGGAATCGGGGTGCAAATAGGCGGTTCCGGAGCCGATTAAAACAAAAATAAAGCTATGTCTGTACAATCATTCGAAGCAAAACTGGAACTGGAAGCGGACGCTCACCTCGGTGAAGGGCCGGTTTGGAATGCAAAAACTCAAAAATTGTTCTGGGTGGATATTCTGTCGGGTATACTGTTCGAGTACGATCCGGAATCTGGCCGGAACAGAAGTTTCAACATAGGTGAACATGTTGGGGCGGCAGTACTCAGAAAAAAAGGAGGACTGGTCCTTGCGATAAAGTCCGGTTTCGCCTTTTTTGATCCTGAAAACGAAAAACTGGTGCGTTTTGCTGATCCCGAATCTCACCTGCCCGGCAACCGTTTCAACGATGGGAAATGTGATCCTGCCGGACGATTCTGGGCAGGGACCCTGGCCTATGATCTGAAAAAAGGCGCCGGCTCTCTCTATTGCCTGCACACCGATCTGTCTGTTAACCAGAAAGTAACGGGTGTAACGATCTCCAACGGCCTCGCCTGGAACCGGAATGAAGATACATTTTATTTCATCGACACCCCCACCCGGCAAATCTCCGCGTTCGATTATGAGCAGGAAACCGGTAATATAAAAAACCGCAAAGTGATCCGGAAACTGCCGGAGGAGTTCGGCTATCCCGACGGAATGGCCAATGACGAAGAAGGCTGTCTTTGGATAGCCTTTTATGCAGGTTCAAAAGTGCGCAGGTTCAACCCTGAAAATGGGGAATTGATTGCCGAAATTAACTTGCCTGTACCCAAACCCACCTCCTGTGCTTTCGGAGGCAAAAATATGGATGAACTCTACATTACCACCTGTCGCGAACACATGAGCCGGGAAGAAGTGGAACAACACCCATTATCAGGCTCAATTTTCAAAGTAAAATTACCCGTAAAAGGCGTTCCGGTGAACTCCTTCGCAGGTTAACGATTCATCTGCTATTGAAGCTTGCAGCATCACGTCTCTTTTCACTATGACATCCCATCACCCCTGAAATTCAGTACCAAACCACATTAATAATATACTATGGCCTTGAAACAACAACCGTACGGACACCTCCCCGATGGCAGGAAAACCGATCTTTACATACTGACCAACGTGAACGATGTAGAGGTCAGCGCTACCAATTACGGCGGCATCATCACATCCATCAAAACGCCCGACCAAAACGGAGTTTTTAAAAACATTGTGCTGGGTTTGGGAAGTTTCAGGGAATACCTTAAAAATGATCCCTACCTCGGTGCACTTGTAGGGAGAGTCTCGAACCGGATTTCAAATGCACGGTTTAATCTGGATGGTAAAACATACAAACTGGCAAAAAATGAAGGAGAAAATCACCTGCACGGCGGACTTGTGGGATTTGAAAAAATTTTATGGGAGGTGGAAGTTGTTGATGACCAATCGATCAGCCTAAGCTATGTAAGCCCAGATGGCGAGGAAGGTTATCCCGGAAACCTTCATGTTTCGGTAACCTACACACTCGATAACGACAATAAACTGACCCTGGACTTTGGCGCGATGACAGATCAAGCCACGCCAATCAGTTTTACCTCGCACGGCTATTTTAACCTCACCGGTGATCCGTCCAAAAATATCCATGATCATCAGCTAAAACTAAATGCGGACTCCTACACACCTACAGATCAAGAATTGATTCCAACCGGAGCTGTGGATAGCGTCGAGGACACACCGTTGGATTTCAGAGAGTTCAAATCGATCGGCAAAGATATCGGGCAGACAAAATTAGGCTTCGATAACAATTTTGTACTAAACAAGTCTGAAGGTGAGCTGGCACTTGCGGCTGAAGTTGAGGAGCCGCAAAGCGGCAGAAGAATGAATGTTTACACCTCGATGCCCTGCATACAGCTATATACGGGTAATTATCTGGACAATTCTCTGCAATCACCCGAAGGAATTCCATTTCGCAAACACTGTGCATTTTGCCTTGAACCGCAACACTACCCCGATGCACCGAACCGGCCCGAATTTCCGTCCGGTATCCTTCGTCCCGGAAAAAATTACAGGGCTAAGATTGTGTATGAGTTTTTGTGAAATCTGAATCCATCAGTGTGAATCGCGTTTAACTGTACTGCCGGATTTTCCGCGCAGAAAGTCGAGATCGGCACCGAGATGCGCCTGCTGTACGTGTTTTTGATAGAGATGCCAGTAGCCGCGATCCATATGCATCGGCAGGGGTTTCCAGGATTCTCTTCGCTTTTCCAGTTCTTCGTCTGATACGTGCAGGGTAAGAGTCCGATTCGGGACATCCAGCTCGATAATGTCTCCATTTTGAACCAATGCCAGGTTCCCGCCGTCTGCTGCTTCGGGAGAAACGTGAAGAACCGCTGTTCCGAACGCTGTACCACTCATCCGGCCATCTGAAATTCTCACCATATCGGTCACTCCGGCTTCGAGAATTTTTTGGGGAAGCCCCATATTACCCACCTCCGGCATTCCGGGATATCCCTTTGGCCCCACATTCTTCAAAACCAAAATATCATCTTCCTTTATGTCAAGATCGGGATCGCTGATACGCTCTTTGTAATCCTCGATTTGCTCGAACACCACGGCACGGCCTTTGTGGGTCAACAATTCAGGTGATGCTGCCGATGGTTTAATTACAGCTCCTTCCTCACACAAATTCCCCTTCAAAATCGCCAGTCCCACTTCCCCTTTTAACGGTTTGTCGAGAGTGGAGATTACATCGCGATTGTAGCATTCAGCATCTTCGTACAGTTCAGAAACCGTTTTGCCGGTTACCGTTTTTACGCTTGTAACCAGCCGGGGCAGCATTTCTTTGATGATAGCAGGCAGCCCTCCGGCGTAGTAAAAATCCTCCATAAAAAATTCACCTGAGGGCTGAAGGTTCGCAAGCAGAGGAATGTCGCGGGAAAGCTCGTCAAAATCGGCAAGGTTCAGCTCCACACCAATGCGACCCGCAATTGCAAGCAAATGCACCACAAAGTTCGTGGACCCGCCTATAGAGGTATTAATTTTAATTGAATTTTCAAACGCTCGACGGGTGAGAATATCTGAAAGTTTCAGGTCTTCATCCACCATCTCCACAATGCGCTGCCCTGAGTGATAGGCAACCAGCTTTCTGCGCATATCGGGTGCGGGAATGGCTGCATTTCCTGGAAGGGAGAGCCCCAGTGATTCTACCATACTGGCCATTGTGCTGGCTGTTCCCATCACAGCACAGTGTCCGTCGCTGCGACACATGCATCCTTCAGCTTCCTCCATTTCGGCAAACGACATTTCTCCGGTTTTCAGCTTTTCGGCAAACCGCCAGCCGTCGCTTGTGCTGATCTCCTTTCCTTTAAACTTTCCGGTCAACATTGGGCCGCCGGAGACTACAATGGTCGGCAAATCTACACTGCATGCACCCATCACCAGGCTGGGAGTGGTTTTGTCACATCCACAGAGCAGCACCACACCATCCACAGGATTGGCACGGATCGACTCCTCCACATCCATACTCGCCAGATTTCTGTAGAGCATCGCCGTAGGTTTCATCAGGGTTTCTCCGAGTGACATCACCGGAAATTCTACCGGAAATCCACCCGCCTCAATAACTCCCTCCCTTACTGACTTCGCCAGATCACGAAAATGTGAATTACACGGCGTCAGCTCCGACCAGGTATTGCAGATCCCGATCACTGGCTTTTCTTTGAAATAGTGATTCGGAATTCCGGTTTTTTTCATCCACGCCCGGTAGATGAGGCCATCTTTCCCTTTTTTACCGAACCATTCACTGCTGCGAAGTTTTTTGTTGGTATCTGCCATGATTATTTTCTTTTTTGAATTTGTTTAAAAAAACCTACTAAAATAATTGGCGACGAAAAACTTAATTTTATCTTATTGAAAAATCATGAAACGCAGTCTCATCATCCAAAAACTTTGTGAAATCCGCCTGATTTCAAGCCAAAAACCTGAAATCAAGCCACTTGAGGGAGGTGTTTCATCTGATATTTTCCTGGTGGCAGACGGTTCAGTCCGGCTGGTCGTGAAGCAGGCACTGGAAAAACTCAAAGTGAAGGATGACTGGTTTTCCGATATAAGACGCAATCGCACTGAACGCCAATTTGCGGAGTATATGCAGCAGATCCTGCCCGGCTCCGTGCCGGAAGTGATTTTTGCGGATGATGATCTCAATTTTTTCGTAATGGAATACCTCGATCCGCTATCTTTCAAAAACTGGAAAGAGCAGCTTTCAGTTGGAAATTTTGACTCAAAAACCACTCGAAAAGCGGCTGATTTGCTGGCTGATTTGCACCGGCTGAGCCGGCATGATACGGAAACCCGTACTATATTCGAAGATAAGAGCTATTTTAAAAATTTACGGACTGATCCCTATCTGGTCACCACAGCAGAGCGACATCCTGAGTTTCGGAATATCTTTTTTCAAGAAGCGGAACGACTGAACCACCACAACGAAACAGTAATTCACGGAGACTTCAGCCCAAAAAATATTCTGGCAGGTAATAACAGGGTGGTTCTGCTCGATCACGAAGTGGCCTGTTTGGGTGATCCGGCCTTCGACCTGGCTTTCTTGCTGAATCACCTTCACCTGAAGATGCTTTGGAACAAGACTCGTCAACAATCCTGTAAAAACCTGGCACCGCTGTTCTGGAAAGTTTACTTTAAAAAGGCAGATGAGGAATCACCCCTAAACCTGAAGGACAGAACCGGTAAATTGCTTCTCCTTCTGATGCTGGCCCGGATCGACGGGAAATCGCCCGTAGAATATTTTGATGACCCGGAGAAAGAGTTCGTCAGGTCATTTGTATCACAACAGCTCCGAAGCAGAAACTTTGAGCTGCCAGCCATTAATAAAAACTGGACAGATCAACTTCAAGCCGAACCATCATGATCATCAAACAAATTGACGCCTTCCAGGTTTTTGATTCACGAGGTAACCCGACCCTTGAAACAGAGGTGATTCTGGAAAACGGTGTCAGAGGCCGTGCCATTGTTCCATCGGGTGCGTCAACCGGAAAGTTCGAGTCGCTGGAACTCCGCGATGGCGATCCGTCTCGGTTCAAAGGGAAATCGGTTTTTCAGGCGATTGAAAATGTGAAAACGCGTATCGAACCGCTACTGCAAGGGAAAAATGTGCAGGAGCAACAGATGCTTGACCGGCTGATGTGCGAACTTGACGGAACCCTGAACAAATCGAATTTAGGCGCAAATGCAATTGTAGGTGTTTCGATGGCCATCGCACGGGCATCAGCGAAGGCGAAGGGTGTGCCGCTATTTCAATCACTTACAAACGGAGGTGGGTATCTTCTTCCATTACCCGAAATTCAGATTATCGGAGGGGGTGCTCATAGTTCGGGGAGGATTGATGTGCAGGATTTTATGATCATCTGTACAGGTGCACGTAGCTTTTCGGAGTGCCTGGAAATGACGTTCAATATATACCACCAGTGCGGGGAAATTCTCAAAAAAACAGGACGGCTTGCAGGGGTTGCGGATGAAGGCGGTTACTGGCCGGAATTCAGCAGTAACGAGGAGGTGTTTGATATGCTCCTCCAGTCGATAGAACAGGCCGGATACCATGCAGGAACAGATGTTCATCTCTCACTCGATATCGCAGCATCCGAGTTTTTTTCTGGTGAAAACTATCATCTTGCACTTGAAAACAGGTCACTCAAACCCGCTCAGTTTTATGACCTGATATCATCCTGGTGCAGAAATTATCCCATAATTTCCATTGAAGACCCATTCGCTGAAGATGATGTCAAAAACTGGAAAAAACTTACGACACATTACGGAGACAAGCTCCAGATCATCGGAGATGATTTGTTTACAACTGATACGGAACGGGTGAAGGAAGGGCAAAAATCAGGCCTGGCCAACAGCGTACTGATTAAATTGAACCAGATCGGCACAGTAACGCAAACAATGGAATGCATCCGTCAAACACAGCAATTTGGATGGTCGCCGGTGGTATCGGCCCGGTCGGGAGAGACCGAAGACTCGTTTATTTCTCACCTGGCTGTGGCATTGAATGCCGGGCAGTTGAAGGTGGGTTCTTTTACACGGTCGGAAAGAATGGTAAAGTGGAACGAAATTTTACGGATTGAACGTGAACTGGGAGAAAACGCCCGATTTGAAGGTACCGGAGTTTTACCTTTCGATTCAGTCTGACAATAAATGGGTTATGATTGATAAGCGAGCCCAAACGGTGATACTTCCACCCGGTCTCCCGATTCAAATGCAGTTTCTGGCGGGATTTTTACGTAGGCATGATTCCCGTGGTAAAGCTGCATCAGATGAGATCGCATGCTTCTCTCTGTAGTAATGGTGAGCCGGTTTTGATTATCAAAGCCGAGTTTGCCGGTGAGAAAGAGTGTCTTGTCGCCGCGATGATTTTCGATATTGTTCATAATGACGGCTTTCAGCGGCTCAGCGTTCAAACCAAGTGCACTCAGAACTCTTCGTTTTACGTAATATTCTGCAGTAAAAACCGCTGAAACCGGATTGCCGGGAAGATGAAAAAAAGGAACGCCATCCAGTTGGGAAACCGTGAATGGCTTACCCGGTTTCTGCTGCACTTTGCGCACCAGGATTTCTGCACCCAGTTCCAGCATCGACTGTAAAATGTAATCGTGACGTCCGGCAGAGATTCCGCCGGTTGTCAAAACAAGGTCTGAGGATTTGTTCAACTCTTTCATCCGCAAAGTCACTTTTTTTGGATCATCGTCAAGCACCGGCCATAGTTTTACCACTGTTCCCGGCCACGCTGAGCAGAGCGCCTCCAAAACCGGGCCGTTACTGTCCGTCTCTTCGTCAATTTCGCTGCCGGTTACCTGAATCGCAATTCGAAGCGGCTTCAGCACTTTGCATGACCGATTACCCGACTCAATCAGCAGGCCGATTTCGTAAGGGCGAATCAGCGCTCCTTTTTCAAGTACAGGTTTCCCTGTTTTGTAGCCCTCTCCCTGTTTTCGGATGGGGTTGCGGTCAGGGATAGCGTTTACTGTCACCTGCCTCTCTTTTTCCTGAGCTTGTTCCACCGGCACCACGGTATACTCTCCCGCAGGTACAGGTGCTCCGGTCATAATCCTCGAAGCAGTTCCGGTTTTCAGCGTATCCGGTTTTTCATGTTCGGGACGGATTTCACCCGTAACCGAAAAGGTTCGCCGGCCACTATTCAGATCTTTCGTCAAAAAAAGATATCCGTCCATTGCGGAGTTATTGAACCGGGGGATATCGCGCCTGGCAATAATTTCTTCAGCTGTGATCCGGTTCAGAGATCCTGATACCGGAACAGACTCAGTTTTCATGCGAATATCAGCCGCGGTTAAAACTTTTTTGAGTGCATCCTCGACTGTTAAATCCTGAACCTGATTTGAAATCTTCATTCGTAAATTGAGTATAAATAACAAAAATGAGTTGAACCATTGGATTTTGAAAACTATGTTATTCCAAGCTGAATAAAAAATGTCCAGTATAACCGTCTGCCTTAAAAAAAGCGTCATGCCTGATCACAATCACCAACAAAACGGGGAAACTTCACCCGATCAGCCTTCAGATGAACGATTCGGTCTGAGCCGCCGCGAATTTATGCGCCTTGCCTCGCTCTCGGCTGCGGGTGTTTTTACCGGTTCCATGATGGCCGGATGCGGTGAGCTGTGGGAACGGCAAGATGTGATTCCTGTAGAGAGCTGGCACCAGGGTGTATGCCGGTTTTGCGGAACGGGCTGTGGCATTCAGATCGGTATGGCCGATGGAAAAGTAGTGGATGTGAAGGGTGATCCCGCTGCGCACAACCGGGGGCGACTCTGTATCAAAGGAATTCTGAACCGGGAGATTTTATATGTGGAAGACCGACTTCTCTACCCGATGATTCGTAAAAATGGTGAAATGGAACGTGTATCCTGGGATGAAGCGATGGACTTGATTGCTTCTCGTTTCAACCAATCTATAACTGAAAACGGACCGGACAGTGTGGCCTATTTCGGTAGCGGGCAGCTTTTCACCGAAGAGAGTTATAGCGCGAACAAATTGTTTAAAGCAGGAATCGGCACCAACAATGTAGACGGAAATCCACGTCTTTGTATGGCATCTGCGGCAGTTGGCTACACCACTGTTTTTGGTAAAGATGAACCGATGGGTTGTTACGAAGATACAGATCATGCTGACTGTTTTTTTATCACCGGCTCCAACATGGCAGACTGCCACCCTATTGTCTGGGAGCGGGTTCTCGACCGGAAACGCGCCCGTCCTGACACTTACATCATCGTGGTGGATCCGCGTAAAACCAACACAGCCAAGCGAGCAGACCTCCATCTGCAAATCCGTCCCGGCACCGATGTGGCGCTCTACAACTCGATGATCTATGAATTTTTTCGCCGCGGCACCATCGACCAGGAGATGGTGGATGATTACCTGCGGTTTCAGCATGGTAGTGATACCATCACCATCGAACAGTTTCGCAGTAATCTCGAAAATTATTCACCCGAGCAGGCAGCTTCGATCTGCGGGATTTCGGCCGAACAGATCCGGCAAGCAGCCTTTCGGTTTGGCGATTCGGATGCTTCGATGTCGTTCTGGACGATGGGCCTGAATCAGCAAACCCAGGGTACCGCCTCCAACCAGCTTGTGATGGCGATGCATCTCCTTACCGGACAGATCGGCCGGCCCGGAGCCACCCCTTTTTCACTCACCGGGCAACCCAATGCAGGCGGGGGCGTGCGTGATACCGGTTCGCTGGCTCATGCCCTCCCCAACGGACGTGCTGTCACCAACCCTCAGCACCGTCGCGAGATGGAAGAACTCTGGAATGTGCCGGAAGGAACTATTAGTCCAAACCGCGGCCACGATGCCATGTCACTATTTCAGGCAATGGGTCGGGGTGATGTGAATTGCACGCTGATTATGTCTACCAACCCGATGCAGTCACTCCCAAATATTCTGCCTTACCGTGAAGCAATGGAACAAACTTTTGTAGTTGTTGCCGATGCGTTCCATCCCACCGAAACCACAAAGTATGCTGATGTGATTCTGCCCGCGGCAATGTGGGTAGAGAAAAGCGGTGTTTTCAGTCAGTCGGAACGTCGCTATCACTACGTGCCCAAACTGGTTGAACCGCGCGGTGAGGCCAGGAGCGACTTTGATATTCTGATCGATCTGGCTGACCGTCTTGGCCACAGCGACCTTTTCCCGAACCGGACTCAGGCGGACATCTGGGATGAATGGCGAAAGATCTCAGCTCATTCAGATTATAATTTTGAAGGGATTACCTATGAGCGGCTCCAAAATCAACCCGGTTTACTCTGGCCCTGCCCAGATGAAGACCATCCCGGAACTTGCCGGCGTTATCTGCCCGGCGAAGACCCGATGGCAACTGAAGAGAATGTCCGTCATGATTTTTATGGCAGGCCAGACGGCAGGCCAATTATATTTATGCATGAACAGGAACCAGCTTTTGAACCCACTGATGATGAGTATCCGCTCACACTCACAACAGGCAGAGTACTGGAACACTGGCATACAGAGACAATGACCAGACGTGTGAAAGAGTTGCAGGGTGTGCGTACCGATTTTTTGGAAGTTCATCCCGCCGACGCGCGAATATATAACCTTGTTGAGGGCGATGCAGTACGTGTAATCAGTCGGCGGGGAGAAGCCGATTTTACTGCGAGAATTACCGATAACATCCGTGAGGGATTGATTTTTGCAACTTTTCACTCTGCCAAACACCTGATCAACAAAGTTACCAGCGATGCTGTGGACCCGCTCTCCCGTCAGCCCGATTACAAACGCTGTGCGGTAAAAATCGAAAAAGTTTAACCCGCATTTTCACCTCATTAATTATGAAACGATCACCTGAACCCAATAGCCATCTTTTCAAAGTCCTGGCAGTGATGATATCATTCGGAGTTCTGATTGCTGCAGCGGGAGTTTATTTTGTGGACGCCAAGCCGGAATCCGAAATTCTTACTCTTGAAGAGATTCACGATTTCGACATGGAAATGATTGAAAGCCGAAGCACGATTTACGGTGCAGTAATTCCAATGTATTTCCAGGCCGGTGGCAATATATCACAGGCGCCTCAGGCCGAAAAAGGATTTACCGTGGGTGAACTGATGAGATGGGCCGGGATCATCTCCATCACAATTGCAGTTATTATTCTGCTGATGATTGAGTTTTTCTACAAAAAACAGATCAGCCGTCTCAACTACCGCACGCTGATGATGGTCGGGATGTTTGCCCTGCCAGTGGTTGTCGTTCTGAGCACAGGATCCACCGTTCTGGAAACCACAAAAACGGTAGAATCCTGTGCAAGCTGCCATGTAATGGATCCCTTTGTAAACGATCTTTTCAATCCCGAAAGCACCACACTGGCAGCACGCCACTACAAAAACCGGTGGATTTCGGAATATCAATGCTATACCTGCCACACTACATACGGTGCACACGGAACCTTTGAAGGTAAAAGAGATGGCTTTCGTCACTGGCTGCTCTACGTAACCCAAACCTGGGAAGAGCCAATCGCTTTTGCGGGCAGTTATCCGAATCAGAACTGTACAGCTTGCCACGGTGGCACCCAAAAATTCATGGAGGTAGAGAGCCATCAGGCACTCTCCCAAAAAATGAGAGCCGATGAGGTAAGCTGTACCTCCTGCCACGGACCGGCACACCCCACTCCGGGTGAACGGGAAGATGTACCGGACAGGGAGCTGTTCAGAATGGCTCAAACCGTAACAGAAATCAGTGCTGAAGAACTTACGAACTTAGTGGAGAGATTTTATGAGTAACGAAACCACCAAACCGAAAGAGATCGATAAACTGGTGAGAACGTCAGTCATATTCACAATGGCCGGTATGCTTCTTGTGCTGCTTTTTCTTCTTGCAGGCTTCCAGGCCTGGAGCGTGGGACTGGGTGTTTTTCTGGGAATGCCGGTAATGCTTGCAGGTGTGGGCCTTTACATCTTTGCAGTCATTCGCGACCTCCGCTTCAGGAAAGTACTGGAGGATGATTGACTTTAGCTCGTATTACTCACAACCAAATTTCTTGGTGAGAAATGCGGGTTAGCCCTTTGGCTTTCAACTGAATAATTTGTTAAGCCATTTGAGATGTACTTTTTCTAACAAAATTTCAAAACCTTATTATTGTTATAAGACTCTTTTATCTTTATTTTGAATCTTATAAAAGAAAGTTTCTGCAAAAATATATTCATCTTTCAGCGAATGACCCCTCAGGACAAAAAGCACCTTCGTATCTGGTACTGGAGTGGTGCTATTATGGTTTTTTTGATTTTGATCATCGGAGGCATAACTCGCCTGACCGGCTCCGGCCTCTCCATGGTTGACTGGCGGCCGCTTATGGGAGTCGTCCCTCCGCTTACTGAATCTCAATGGCAGGATCTGTTTGAGCAATACAGGCAGTTTCCCGAGTATCAACAGTTAAACCGGGGTATGACGCTATCGGAGTTTCAGTTTATCTTCTTCTGGGAGTATCTTCACAGAATGGCTGCAAGAGCCCTGGGTATTATATTTATCGTTCCGTTTGCCTGGTTTGTCATTAAACAAAAATTGAACAGAACACAGATTATACGTGCATTGGCTTTACTCGGATTGGGATTGAGTCAGGCACTACTGGGCTGGTACATGGTTCAGAGCGGCCTTGTGGATATTCCGCAAGTCAGTCCATACCGGCTGGCTTCACACCTTATGATTGCTTTCATCATTTTCGGATGTTGTGTATGGTTTGCACTGGACCTGAAGTCAAAACCAACGGTTCCGAAAAAAAGCAGTGGAGAACTGCGGGTATGGATGAATCTATTTATGGTATTTCTCATCATTCAGATTATCTGGGGGGCATTTGTGGCGGGCCATCACGCAGGCCACGTTTACAATACATTTCCAATGATGCACCAATACTGGTTACCGCCTGAACTTTGGCTGATGGAGCCGCTATTTATCAATTTTCTGGAAAATATGGTAACTGTTCAGTGGGTTCATCGCGTCATAGGCACACTTCTTGGGCTGATGGTAATTCTGATCTGGCTTCGTACCTGGCAGTTAAATTCCCGATTTGTCACAAAAAAATGGGCTCTCTCTCTGTTTGCCCTGCTTTTAATTCAGTACGCAGTAGGGGTTTTTACCCTGATTTACCACGTACCTGTCTGGTTGGGTGTACTGCACCAGGCGCTTGCAATGATTCTCTTTGGAGTGGTAATCGGTTTTATACATTATTTGAAGAGCAGAAAAACTGAAAGTATTGAATAACGAATATTGAGATGAAAGTTCGTGTCGGGGAAAGATCTAATCTGCATTATTCATCAGGAAATTTGTTTGATGTTGCTTGCTGAATGACCTGGACAATCAACTATTTTTAGTAAAAAATGTTGGCTAATAAGAAAGTAATATGATCACAAATGCCTATTGAAATTGAGTCAAAAAAATGAAACCATCTTCTTTTAACATTGTCTGGAAATTATCACTGATCAGTTTTGTGTTAGCAGCGTTCACAGGTTTTCTCTACCGTTACGGAATGCTCTACCCGATGCCGGCTTGGCTCAATTTTGCAAATATCAGACATGCTCATTCTCACCTGATGTTCTTCAACTGGATTTCTCCCCCGATAATAGTTTGGTTTGTGAAAAGCCTACATCAGCACGGGTCACCTCTACCCGAAAGAAGCACATCCTGGTGTCTCTACACCATGCTTTTTCTGGGTTTTCTTTCGTTTCCCTTTTTCCTTCTCTACGGCTATCACTCTGTATCCATCGGCAGTCTGTCTTTACCGCTCGCCGCTATTATTTCCGGCCTGGTGATGATCACCTGGTACTGGTTTGCGTGGATCTATTACAAACACAAAAAAACGAGTGACGGACTGGTTTCATTCAGCTTGTTTGATGCCGGCCTGGTCGCACTGATGATCAGTTCGCTCGGAGCCTGGGGCGTATCTGTCTTCCAGTTTACAGATATCGACAGCCCGATGATTTCATCAGCAATGACACATTTTTTCCTCTCGGTGTTTACAGAGGGATGGGCTGTACTGGGAATTCTCGGGATGATGTGGCATCATGCCGAAAAAAAGAAAAATGATATCCGCTTATCATTTAACCCCGGCTGGTTGTGGCTGCCGGTGTTGTTTGGTTCGATGTTGATTTTCCCCTTCAGCCTGTCACAGTCTCTTGTAACACCTGTCATGTATATTTCGGCAAAACTGGGCCTCATACTGATCGTGATTTCGCTGTCACTCAATTTGTGGCTGTTTATCAGAAGCGGTGCGTTCCGGGGATTTATATGGCGCTCTGTGTTGGTCTTACTGGCTTTCAAAATTGTTTTCCAGTTGCTGGCCATCCTGCCAACCGGCATCTGGCCGGGCGAACATGGCCTGAGAGTACTCTATCTCCACCTGTTGCTGCTCGGTTTTGTCTCCTTCGTTCTGTTCGAAATGTTTCTGTCTGAATCCAAAAAATATGCCAAGGCTCTATTTGCAGTAACAGTGTTTGGTGTTTTGGTTTCACTTCTATTTATAAGTGGATACTGGCCCCTGAAGTGGTCACCTCCGGATACCTATTTTTGGGTTATGGTTCTGGCATTTTTACCCGTTGTATCTTCCTTCTGGTTACTGGCCGAAAGTATGAAGCCAAAACTTCGAAATGTGTAAACCCATATCTGATAATAGTTAAGGATTGAGGATCATCTTCTAAAGGAACTAAATTATAGATAAAATTATTAATGTAGTAGTGTGGCAAAATTATCACACTGCAATCTGCATACTAACAATAAATTTGGAGAATAGAATTATGGCTATCAAACTTGTAAATAAATTAGTGAATGGTGTAAAGGGTGGTATTACATCCACTTTAAAAGGAACTGCGGATGTTGGTTCAACCATTGTCAATGCTGTGAAAGATGTCACTGTCACCACCATTAAAGGGGCTGGAGAATTGGTAATGAAAGGAATACAGGTGCCCGCATCTATTGTAAAAGGTGCCCTGGATGGTATTACAGATATTGGCATATCTGTTGTGAAAGCCGTAAAAGGGATTGTGAATGGTGCCGTTCAGGGGGCTATGGAGCAAGGTGTTGAGCAAAAAGATGCCGTTAGAGGAAGTGTTCAACAGGCAATTTATAGTGCTAAAGAGCTTGGATTAAACGTAGGATCTGTAGCTGTTGAATCCGTTCGCGGCGCTGTAAACGGAGTAAAGCAGGTGGGTGGAGATACCGTTTCGGCTACTAAAACCGCAATTGTGGCCGCTTTAGAAGCTTCACGTGAAGTTGGTGGTGGAGCCATCGACTCTGTAAAAGAAGCTCTCAATGAAAGCATTGACGGGGCCAAGGAGATCCTTGATGAAATCAGAAAAGACAAATCTGAAGGATAAGGCTGCTTAAATAACCAGTATTATTACTTTTAAATTGGAGGTTCACCGCCTCCAATTTTTTTTAATTTTGAACGATTTTTTTTACCATTTTTTTGGTTACAGTTACTTAATAAATGGTTTTATGACTACGCTATAGCAATAAAGCTCCAAAAATCGAGTTTCATGTCACTGAAAAAAGAATTCACGTTTAAAGACCGTCTTATCAAGGGTATTGAAGAAAACGGGCAGTTTAAAATCAGTGTGGTTAAAACAACGGATGTGGTACAGACTGCTAAAGAGAATCATGGTCTTTCTGTGCTGAATACAGTTCTCCTCGGACGCACCCTTACCGCTGCAATGTTACTTGCATCGGAACTGAAGGGGGAAGAACGATTAAAGATCAGACTTGAAGGAAACGGGCCTGTTGGGATGATTACGGCAGAGGCTAATCGCGTCGGTGAGATTAGAGGATATGTACTAAATCCAGCAGCTGAACTTGACTATAGCAGACAAAATACAACCATTGGCGATGGCATCGGCCTCGGACTATTGACTGTTTCAAAAACTCTGTATAACGAAGCAGAACCCCGTACAAGCACCATTCAGATTATGGAAGGTGATATTTTGTCGGACTTGGCACACTACATGGCCCAATCGGAACAAGTGTTATCTGCATTTCTGATGGATGTGAGTATTAGAGACAACGGAGATGTAGAACAAGCAGGTGGAATTCTAATTCAGCGTTTGCCCGATGCCGAAGAATCCGTAATGGAAACTCTTCAGTCCAGGCTTCCCGAATTGCCGGATGTGCCTGAATTACTGGCAAACGGCGATTATATTGATGTAATCATGGAGAAAGCCTCTGCACCTTACAACATCAGAGAGCTGGATCGGCAGCCGGTACACTTTTTTTGCCGGTGCAATCCCGACAGGTTCAAAAATGCGCTCTCTTTGCTCTCCTATGATGATCTGAAAGAGCTCAGGGGTAAAGACCAGGAGATGGTATGTCATTATTGCGGAAAACGACATACGGTTTCCAAAAAAGAGATCGGGTCAATCGTCGAGTCTGCTCAGGCAAAATTAAATTGATTGATAATCTTTTCATTAAATGTACCTGCCGCTTTCCAATTCAAAACAATCATGTAGGGATTTTTAAATGAAATCAAACAAAGAGATCATCATTATCGGGGGTGGATTTGGAGGTATTGCTGTTGCAAAAGCTCTTCGGAACACAGATTGTTCGGTTACAATCATCGATAAAAAGAATCACCACCTTTTTCAGCCTTTGTTGTACCAGGTGGCAACAGCAGCTCTTTCCCCCGGCGATATTGCCATGCCGATCCGTGCCATTTTCACAAGGCAGAAAAATGTACGAACCATTCTTGGTGAGGTGGTTGATATCGACAAAAAGAATAATCGTGTAAAACTTAATAGTGGTAAGCTCCTTTCTTTTGATATGCTTGTTGCAGCACCAGGCGCACTATACAATTATTTCGGAAACAATGAGTGGAAAAAACATGCCCCCGGGCTGAAGACAATCGATAACGCGCTTGATATTCGTGAACGGATTCTGGTCTCACTTGAAAAAGCAGATCAGATGGATGACAATGAGTCACGCAAACCATATCTGCGTTATATAATTATAGGGGCAGGTCCAACTGGAGTCGAAACCGCAGGTGCCATATCCGAGATTGCCAAAAGAAATATGATGCGCGATTTCAGAAATATTTCACCGTCTGAGACTGAAATATTCCTTGTTGAAGCCGGGCCAAAAGTGCTGAATGGGTATCCCGATCAGTTATCGGAACGAGCCAAAGAAGACCTTAAAAAGATGGGTGTTACTGTACTTCTGGATCATCCTGTTACCGACATCCTTAAAAATGGTGTTCAGACAGAGAGTAGATTTATCGAAACACCCAACATCATTTGGGCAGCCGGGGTTACAGCTTCGCCCCTGTTGAAAACACTGAACTGTGAAACCGATAAGATGGGACGAGTAAAAGTTAATCAGAATCTTACCATTCCCGGTTCAGAAAACATTTTTGTGATTGGGGACGCCGCTTACCTGGAAGATGAAAATGGAAAGGCTCTGCCCGGCCTGGCTCCTGTTGCACTTCAAATGGGTAAATATGTGGGAAAAATAATAAAAAAAGGTGATGACATATCTTCTGTCATGCCTTTTCGTTATGTGGACAAGGGAACAATGGCAACCATCGGACGGGCCAAGGCAGTAGCTGATATACGCGGCTTCAAATTCAAAGGAGTGATTGCGTGGATACTTTGGTCGTTCATCCACATCTTTTTTCTGATCGGTTTTCGAAATCGGTTTCGTGTATTTGCAGAGTGGGTATGGCACTACATCACCTTCAAGCGAGGTGTACGGCTGATAACAGACCGCTTAAAAAATGGGAAGCTTTAAGAATATTTCTGAGCCGTTATCAGATCTGTGTTATGGAAACAACTGCCGGGGAAATCCCTACTGGCACCCTTAATGGTGCAGATTATTTTCTGTCATTCTGATGCTCTGTTAAACCGCAAAAGATGAACCGCATCCGCAAGATTCACTTGCGTTTGGATTATCAAATGTAAAACCGCGTGCATCCAGGCCGTCCGGGTAATCAATTACGATACCTCCGAGGTACATCAGGTGTTTTGGGTTGATGATGATTTCAAGTCCCTGGCTTTGTACAAGTCTGTCTTCATCGGTACGGATATCGAAACCCAGTTTATAGCTCAGGCCGGAGCAGCCACCGCCTTCGACAGCTACTCTCAGATAGAGGTCTGCGTTGAGATCTTCGTTGTCTCTGATTTTTTTAATCTGCCGGGCAGCGCGAGTGGTAAGTAAAACCGGATCGGCATCAGATTTCATTTCCGGGGTAGGAGCAGAAGATGTTTCTTCCTCTTCTTCAACATCAATAAGTGATGCGATAACATCATTCAAATTTTCATCCTGAACTGCCATGGTCAATCGGGTTTATTTCGTTGAATTCGAAAATGTGTAATAATCCGTCTCAGAACGGCGAAAAAGTTTCAGCACTCCGGCACTCACCAAGTTAATCAGAATTTTGGAAGCGCGGTAGCTGTTTATACTCACCAGTTGTGAGAATTTCATAACGGTAATTTCACCATATTCATTCAAATACCGAAACAGCATCTGCTCTTTCTCACCATATTCAAAGGTAACACCTTCATCAGAGTGTTTTTGTTTCAGAATCTCTGCCATCTCATCGCTGGCCAGCACACTTTCATCCTTTTCACGTACAAAAACCAGTCGTTTTTTCTTGCTTTTATTGTAAACCGGTTTTTCGGACATTTCCGGAACCTTCACTACTATCACATCGATCTGTCCGCTATGAACCAGTTCAATTCGGATGGGTACGGGTGGAACACAACACTCATGAGCCGCTTTCTGAAGAAGATATTCCTCTTCGTAGTAAGCCCTTATGCCAGTTATGTTTTTATAATCATCCACACCGACAAGAATAGTACCGCCCTTTGTGTTTGCAAATGCTGCAATTTCACGGGCTATTTTTTCGGGAGACGGAGTGGTTTTTTTGAATTCGAGATACGTGCCTTCGCCGGTTTGAATCAGATTTCTCAGATCCGCCGGACTCATATCGGAGATGACGATTTCGCCGTTTGGGAGTAACATAATGTCAAATAAATTTGATGATGGAAGGTCTTAAATCAATTTGAATCTTTCATGAAGACGGGGCCGTCTGCCGATCCATGAATATGATAAGCTTGGGTTGTTTGCGTCATTCCGGCCGGGAACAGGGTGTTATTTCATATCATGATTTCGTTCTTTGCGTTTCGGGTCATTAGTTCATGAACGGCGTCACCGGGGTTAATATTTTCAAAAAGAACTTTATACACGGCTTCGGTGATTGGCATTTCCACATTGTTTTTCCTGGACCACTGTGAAACTGAACGGGCGGTTTTTACACCTTCGGCTACCATATTCATCCCTGAAGTGACTTCCTGAAGTGATTTTCCCTTCCCGATATTGTAACCCACATACCGGTTTCTGCTGTGGCGGCTGGTGCATGTTACAATCAGATCACCCATGCCCGTAAGCCCCGAAAAGGTGTCTTGCGAAGCTCCGAGTGCACTGCCCATCCGCTTCATTTCGTGAAGCCCTCTGGTAATGAGTGCCGCTTTTGCATTGTCACCCAGATCAGCTCCGTCCACAATTCCGGCAGCTATTGCCATAATATTTTTAAGAGCTCCTCCAATCTCTGCTCCGAGAATGTCGTAATTCAGATATACCCGGAATTTAGGTGTCATAAATGTTTCCTGGATAATCCTCGCTGCCCGCTTCGAATAGGCCGATGCCACCACGGTGGTTGGCTTAAAAGTTCCTACTTCTTCGGCGTGGCTGGGGCCTGTCAACACACCAATTTGGTCTTCCAAAACCACCCCGTCCAGAACTTCTGTAAGAATCTGGGATGGGGTCATCAGTGTATCTTGTTCAATGCCTTTAGCGACGGAAACAATAATTTCTTTTCCTGAAAGGTATGCCCTTGTTTTTTCAGCCACTTCTCTCATAGCGTGAGATGGAGTGGCAAATATAATCATACCAGAACCCTGGATGGTTTCTTCAAGTGAACTTCTTGCTTTTACGGTTTCAGGGAGCGAAACATTGGTAAGATAAGCCGGGTTCTTTTTATTTCGGTTAATCCCTTCCACAACCTCGGATTCTCTGGCCCAGATGGTGATGTCGTACTTGCTGTTACCAAGCACAACAGCGATGGCTGTACCAAAACTTCCTGCTCCTATAATGCTTATTTTCTTCACGCTGTAGAATGTTCTTCATTGATTCTGCCTTTGGATGGCTTGAACGATTGAATTCGGTTTTCGGTACCCTCCAATAGGCGTTTAATATTTCCTTTATGTTTAAAAACGATCGCTGCAGCGATGATACTGGTAAACAGAATGATACTTCCATCAATGTCCCAATCCAGACCATAACGAAGGGTAAGCTGTGAAAAAGGATAAATCAAGGCTCCGGTTATAGAACCGAGGGAAACGTATCTGGTTGTGAACATTACAATCAAAAAAAGCGCAAGTGAAATACTGATTGAAACCGGCTCAATACCGTAAAGCATGCCACATGCTGTAGCCGCTCCTTTTCCGCCACTGAAGTTCGCATATACCGGAAACATGTGCCCGATTACAGCAGCAATACCTGAAAAAATCAACAACATCGATTCTACTTCCCAATTGGCATAGAATGAAACAGGTCCGTCACCTATGTACCACGCCAGTCCGCTTATGACAGTAGTACAGAAAAGGCCTTTTCCAAAATCAAAAAGAAGTACAATAGTGCCTGCTTTCCAGCCAAGAATTCTGAAAGTATTGGTTGCTCCCGCATTACCACTTCCATGTTCACGGATGTCAACCTTGTAGAAAATCTTTCCCATCCACAGTGAGCTTGGAATGGCACCGATTAAATAACAAAGCAAAACAACAACTAAAAGTGATAACATTGGAAGCGTTTCCGTTCAGGGTTTAATCACCGTCAAAATTAGATATACTATACTGATCAGAAGAACTAAACAGGCATAGTGTTAAAAAAATCAAACGTGACGCTCGGCATGATACGAAGACCGAACAAGTGGTCCGCTTTCCACATGCTCAAGCCCAAGAGTTTCACCGATCTCTTTATATTCGTTAAATTGGTCGGGATGAATCCACTCCACTACCGGGTGGTGCATTTTCGTGGGCTGCATGTATTGACCTATGGTCAGAACATCGACTTTATGATCTACGCAATCCTGCATAAGCTGAATAACTTCTTCCCGCGTTTCCCCAAGCCCAACCATAATACCGGTTTTGGTCCGCAGCCCTTTATTTTTGCAGCGGAGCAAAAGTTCCAGAGAGCGTTTATATTTAGCTTGCGGGCGCACCGTTCTGTAAAGTCTCGGCACTGTTTCAAGATTATGGCTCAGTACATCGGGGGGAGTATCAATCACAATCTGCAAAGCTTCCCAAACACCGCGAAAATCAGGTATGAGCGACTCAATGGTAACGCCATTAATGGTTTCTCTAAGTACCTTGTGGCATTCGGCAAAAATGGGTGCGCCTCCGTCTTTTCGTTCATCACGATTGACTGAGGTCAGTACCACATGCTTCAGTTTCATTTTTGATGCAGCATCGGCAACACGGCGGGGTTCATCCCAGTCCAGTCCCTGAACAGGCCGCCCGGTTTTAACTGCACAAAATGAACAGGAACGGGTACATACATCACCCAAAATCATAAAGGTAGCCGTTCCGGCCCCCCAGCACTCGCCCATATTGGGGCAGCGTGCTTCTGAGCAGACCGTGTTCAGATTATTCTTTCGGATGGTTTCGGAAACTTCTTTGAACTTTTGGCCGGATGGAAGTTTTACACGAAGCCAGTCCGGGCGTCTCTGGGCCGGACCGCTTTTGTCAATTACATCAAGTTCTTTAATCATAAATAAAATCGCTATGCCCGTGAATGGCTTTTATTCTTCTGTTCCTAAAGGTACGAAATTTGAAACTTGGGTTCAGTAAGTGAATCTTTTTGATTTATTTCAACATCAAAAACATCTGCAAAATGCTTTAATATTCTCTTTTTAACCTCTTCTATATTCATTTTACGGCCTGTAAGAGCGCCCAGGCTCGTTACATGTCTGTTACTGATTCCACAAGGTACAATGTGGCTGAAATAGGAGAGATCGGTATTTACGTTTAGTGCAAATCCGTGCATGGTAACCCACCTTGAACAGCGAATGCCCATCGCGCATACTTTTTCTCCGTTTGACCAGACGCCGGTCAACCCTTCGATTCGGCTCGCTTCGATTCCGTAATCCAAACATGTTCTTATCACAACCTCTTCCAAATAACGCAGGTATTTGTGGATGTCTGTAAAATGCCGGTCGAGGTCGAGGATGGGATACCCCACAATCTGACCGGGGCCGTGGTAAGTAATATCTCCGCCGCGGTCTATTTCGATAAATTCAGCATCAATTTCGGCAAGTTCTGATGAAGTTTTAAGCAGATGAGCCTGATCGCCGCTTTTCCCAAGAGTATATACGTGGGGATGTTCAACAAAAAAAAGCATATCGTTAACCGGCCGTT
>SLGL01000244.1 GCA_007123785.1 Balneolaceae bacterium | reverse complement strand
AGTTTTGAGGTACAAGGCCAGAAATACCCACTTTGTAGCTCCTCGGTTCAAGGTTGTTGTCATCGTTTTCGGTCGAAATGGAAGACTCTCCGTTACATCCCTGGAAAAGAACGGCAAAGGGAATCAATAAAAAAATGATACGGGCATTCATCGTAGAAACTTGAATTTTCAAATCCAGCTCCTCTTAAAGCAGAATCTGGAGGTGCAAAGAGTTGTACTCATTAATATTTGAAAATATTAAGTTATTTTAACATAGTGGAACTGTTGGTTAAATAGATTTCCGGGTAATGAAAAGGTTCAAAAGAATCAGATTCCTTCTACGATGATCATATTTTCTCTTCTGTGAAACCGAGCTGAGGGCTTGTAAGAGCGAACATATTCGCGCAATTTTTCTATTGAAGGATAATTTTTGTTGGATGAAAATTCGTGTGCATCATCGATAATGATGACGTTTGAAATAAGATCTCTGTTTAAAATATGATGTAGTTCCTGTAATATCGGAGTCTCTGTATCTCCATGTGCCGTAGTGGTATCGGTATAATGTCCGTCGAGCCAAAACAAGCATGGTTCTGTAATTTTATCAATAACCTGTTTCAATTCTTTTCCGCTGTCTCCGCGAATGAGTGTTACATGGTGATGATTTTTGTATTTTAGTTTCGCCTTCAGGTACCAGTATCTGCTCAATTCAATCGAATAGATTTACCGTACCTGCTGTAGTATTGAATCGATCATCCAGCCGCGATACGTTCCTGTTTCTACAAATGTTTTGATCTTATATTTTTCCATGAATTCGTGCAATATTTCCTGGCGTTTGATATGCCAGTCTGGTACCGGTTTTCCGTTCAATCTCCATTTGATATCACGAATACGTTCCATTATGTATTGGTAAATTTTTTTATGACCTGGAATTAGCAGGAAAATTTTCTTAAAAATATTACGCATAAGTTATGATTTGGATTTTTATGGCAGCTGTTTGATCATTCAGAATTTATCAAAAAGTTTTTTAACACTTTTTAAATAAAAAAATTTCGCATTTTTGAATGATTCAACCGTTAACAATTAATATACATCGCTAATAGAAAGCCGGAATTAGTAAAATGAAAATTGGGAAAATACTTTTGGTACTGCTGATTATACTTGCGCCCATTGGCTGGTGGGGCTTCCAGCAGATGAATAATACTGGTAACGAATTGCCTCCACTTCATACAGAAACAGTTGACCGCGGAGATGTGTCGCAGCGGGTTGTGGCACACGGAACACTTCAGCCGGTTCAAAAAGTAACAGTGGGAAGCCAGGTTTCGGGCATTATCGAAGAAATTTTTGTGGATTTTAACAGTGTTGTAGAGAGGGGTCAGGTTATTGCCCGAATCGACCCATCCACGTTCGAAGCGGAAGTAAGTTCAGCACGTGCTGAACTGGAATCGGCCGAAGCGGGGCTTGAGCTGGCAAGAATGCAGTATCAGCGTGTACAGGAATTAAGAGAACGGCAGTTTATTGCACCCTCCGAGGCCGATCAGGCCAGCTCAACACTTCGTCAGGCTGAAGCCCAGGTGAGTGTGCGCCGCCATGCACTTGAGCGAGCTGAACGTGAGCTTTCCAGAGCCACTATTACCTCACCAACGGATGGAATTGTGATTACACGCGACGTGGATGTAGGGCAAACCGTAGCGGCCAGCATGACTGCACCCACTCTGTTTGAAATTGCCGCCGATCTTAGTCAGATGCAGATTCATGCCAACGTTTCTGAAGCCGATATTGGAGACATGTCTGACGGACAAAGAGTTCGTTTCCAGGTTGATGCTTACCGTGATAGAACATTCGAAGGGGAAGTGATCCAGGTAAGAAACGCTCCGATTGTTGAAGACAATGTTGTTCATTACGAAACCATCATTGCTGTGAATAACGATGAACGGTTGTTAAAACCGGGAATGACGGCCGAAGTTTCGGTGATTACTGATGAGCGCCACGATGTAATTCGGGTTAGGAACTCTGCACTGAGGGCACGGCTGCCGGATAATATACGTCCTGAAGATCCATCAGGAGATGAAAATTCAAACGGCAGAGTCTATCTTTTCCAGGATGGTGAATTGATTGCACATCCAGTCCAAACAGGTCTCAGTGATGGTGTTTATACTGAAGTTATTGATGGGCTTCAGGAAGGCGATGTTCTGGCAGTTGGGCTATCGTTGAGCGGACAGGACGAAGGGGAGCGGAGAAGTCTGTTCAGTGGAAATCAGGCTCAGTATTGATATATGGAAATTGTAGATTTAAATGGAATTACCAGGGTATATCGCTCCGGGGCATTAGCAGTTGAAGCACTGAGAGGAATTGATCTTCAGTTTAGTGAGGGGGAGTTTGCAACTATTATGGGTCCAAGCGGTTCAGGGAAATCTACGTTAATGAATATGATTGGCTGTCTTGATCAGCCCACGGCAGGTTCGTATTATCTTAATGGAGAAGATGTTTCAAGGTTTGATAAAAGTAAACTTGCAGGCGTCAGAAATCGAACTCTGGGTTTTGTGTTTCAGAGCTTTCATCTCCTTCCGAGAACAACTGCGCTTGAGAATGTAGAGTTGCCGCTTCTTTACAACAGCGATAATTTGAGCTGGAAAGAAATACATAGCCGTGCGCGTAAAGCATTAGAGATAGTTGGTTTGGGTGATCGAACCGATCACAACCCTAATGAACTTTCCGGCGGACAACAACAGAGGGTTGCAATTGCACGTGCATTGGTTTCCAGGCCAAAAATTTTGCTCGCAGATGAACCAACCGGAAATCTAGACAGCCGCACAAGCTTTGAAATTATGGATCTTTTCCAAAAATTAAACCAAGATGGACTCACCATTTTAATGGTAACTCATGAGCCAGAGGTTGCAGCTTTCTCAGAAAGAATTGTCACACTGAGGGATGGACTGCTACGTTCTGATAAAAAAGTTACGCCTGCAAATGCCAAAGAGGCACTTGCCAATTGGATTGATCAGGAAGACCTTGAAATTGAAAATGAGATGAAATTATGAAAATTTCAGCCGTTCCTTATGTCGCTATAAAGGCCTTGAGCCGGAACCGAATGAGAACTGTTCTTACCGCACTTGGGATAGTGATTGGTGTGGCTGCGGTGATTACAATGGTTGGCCTGGGGCAGGGCGCCAGTTCTGAAGTAAAAGAACAAGTGAATCGCCTTGGTCAGAATGTTGTGCTCATTTTCCCCGGCGAGAGACAACTTGGGGGAGTGAGTATCGGTGGCGGGAGTGCAAATACGCTGACAACTCAGGATGCAAGGGCACTCAGGGATGAAATTCCTGAGGTGATTGCGGCCAGCCCGGAGGTAAGGTCACAAACTCTTATTGTTTATGGCAACAGAAACTATCATACAAGAGTGTACGGACAGTCTCATGATTATCTTCAAATTCGGCAGTGGCCGGTAGAGAGCGGAAGAATGTATACTGAAGACGAAGTGGAGCAATCTGCCCTTGTTGCCGTGGTAGGACAAACCATTATTGAAGAATTGTTCGATGGTTCCGATCCGATTGGAGAAACCATCCGTGTTCGGGGTGTTCCATTAGAAATTGTTGGTGTTCTATCCAGAAAGGGGATGTCTCTGATGGGTTCTGTACAGGATGATATTGTCATCGTTCCATATACCACGGCATTTCAACGGATTTCTGGTCGTTCACATGCAATGGTGATTAACGTTCAGATTTATGATGAGCAGTCGATGGAAATTGCACAGGCAAAAATTACTGATTTGCTTCGTGAACGCCATCGGCTGGCTCCGTATCAGGAAAATGATTTTACAATTCAAACCCAGGAAGATGTAGCTCAGGCTGCTACGGAAACCTCCAGAGTAATGACCTGGCTGCTCGCTTCCATTGCAGGGATTTCCCTTTTTGTGGGTGGTATAGGCATTATGAATGTAATGCTGGTTAGTGTAACCGAACGAACACGTGAAGTAGGTCTTCGCCTTGCGGTGGGGGCTAAGTCGCCCGATGTGCTGCTGCAGTTTTTAATTGAATCAGTTGTACTTTGTCTGTTAGGTGGTATCGGAGGCATCTTACTTGGTGTTATCTCGACCGAAGTGATCGCCAATTATGCAGGCTGGCCCGCGCTCTTTTCAACCGAGGCGATGATTGTGGCTGTGGGAGTATCGGCGGTAGTTGGTGTGTTTTTTGGCTTTTATCCTGCCTGGAAAGCCTCACGGCTCGACCCTATTGTTGCACTCAGAACGGAATAGTTTTTTGGGCAGTCAGTCAGTTACCTTTTTCTCGAAAGCTCATACTTTCGGTGAATAAATTTCGCGGTTTGTGGAATAACGGAAAAAAAGCCCGGTTTGGAATAGTTTCTACTTTCGAGAGGTTTCAGTTTATTCAACTCATCAGCAAACGGACTATAAATTTTATCCAGATTTCGGTGTATTTCCTCAGATAACATGAGATCAGCGGACTCTCTTTTTTTCTTTTTTGGAAAATAATCCTGGGCAAAGTTGGGCATATCCATAAATTCAAAGAGAATGTCCAGGTGGTCAAATAAAGTTTCGTAACGGAGAAACAAAACGGGGTTCTGAAGATCAGCCCTGTACCAGTTGAAGAAATGCTCTCTGAAATAAAATAAATCAACTCCGTTTGCTGCGTATTCTTCTATCGTCATCTCTTTTGATATAGAAGGCTGCTTTTTTCCGAGGCTGTTTAATAATTTTTGGGAATGGGGGTTATGAAAATTTCGCCTGAAAAGAGATAAAGCTGCAAGTTTCGGATCTCCGTACATATAAATCACTTTTACCCTGGACGGTAAATGATCGTGTGGTTTTGCCAGATGTTTCAGAGAATCTCTGTCATGCGGGTCGTTCGTTTTCTTGTAGTTAAAGAAAAACCGCAACATAAATGATGTGCCAACTCCTCCGAAAGAAACGAATAAATACTCAATATCATCAGGAAATGAATTCATAGTATATTGGCTCACAAACTCATATAAACTATAATTATAGTAAATTAAACAAAGCCTTGTAAGTTATTATAAAATAAATATTTATTTCAGTCATTTTATATATACTCTTTGGCCCGTTTCGGCTGATTTTCGTGCGGCATCCAGGATTTTTGTGACGGTGATGTTATTTTGGAGTGATGAGAGGGCGGTATCTTCCACTATGATCTCACCACGGACGACAGCAGCAAAATAACTGAACGGATCATTTTTTGGGTACTCATTTTCATCCAGTGAAATTTCACGGATGGGTTCACCATCCTGTTCAAGCATTCTAATATTTACATCATCAAGAGCATACACATAGCCCGATTCACCGTATACGTGCATATCTTTCCGGTTGTAGGGCCAGTTCCAGGAGGCCTAGATCACTCCCTGTGCTCTTTCATATTCAACGATAATGGTGGCTTCATCATCCACTTCAGCATAAATATGCGGTTTATGGGTTTGAGTGACAGCCACCACAGAAACAGGTTCTTCGCCATCCATCATCCAGGTCATCAGGTTGGCGCCATAACAGCCGAAATCCATCAGTGCTCCTCCGCCGTTCAGAACGGGATCAGTCAGCCACTCTAAAAACTCAGAGCTCACACCGATCTCTTTTGGGCCCTGGTGCCCGTCATGGACCACCATTTTTCGGACTCTGCCAAACGTTTCGGACTCTTCTTTAAATTTGCGATAGACTTCGTGATTACTGGCATACCAGGTAGTTTCGTAGTTTGTAATCAGATGTATATTGTATTCTTCCGCAAGCTGTTTCATCTGTGATGCATGATCCATGTTCACAGCCAGAGGTTTTTCAACCATTACATCAATACTTCGGGGTGCACTGGCTTCAACAAGTCTCAAATGGTCGTAGGTTGAACCAAATGCCGTAACAGCCTCGGGGGTTGCATTCTCCAGCATAGCTTCGAGGTCCGTGTAATGAAGAGCATCGTCAAGATCGTACCAGTTTTTGTATCTCTCCCAAAGTTCCTGGTTGGGTTCATAGATCCCCACAACTTCGATATCCCCGATGTCATCGCGTCCGAAAATCCAATGGACGTGATCGTGAGTAAGGCCTGCAACGGCTATCTGAACCGGTTCATCAGAGGTGATATTTTGGTGATTTTGTATACCTGTAAAAGAGAGCAGAAAGCTTAGTAATAAGGAGATCATAAGATTCTTGTAAAGTTACTGTTAGAAAAAGGTGTAAGCGGAAATACTTAAACCTCAGTAATCGTCACTTAATAGTCTAAATTATTTGCCAGTGAACTTTTGATTGTGACAGGCGAAGTTGAAATTGTGAATAATTCAGGATAATTGCACCCAGCTACGTTTTTCATGGGCGTTGTAAATCTCAGTAACCACACGGTTTACAGCAGCGGTCTCATCTGCAGTGATCAGTGGCAAATCCTGTGCACCGGCAACAGCATCAAAAAAGAGTTCGAGAGGATGGCTCCAGTTTTCAGGCAGGTCTTCATCAGGCTGTGTGGCGTCCGTGTCAAGGTCGGGAATTTGCAGGAAGAGTTCTCCGTTCGTCACTCTCAGGTGTCCGTTGGTGCCGGATACTTCAATTTGATTGGGGTTGGCGTGATCTACCCATCCACCGGCAACAACGGCAACTGCGCCTGATTCGAAAGTTACCATGCCTTCACCGTACTCATCGCATCCGGGGTATCGCTCCAGCACTTTGTCGATATAACCGGTGCAGGCTTTGGGTGCGTCGCCTTCCATAAACCAAAGCAGCAAGTCAAATGCATGAGAACCCAAATCACCAAACGCACCAACACCGGCCTGATCGAGGTCGGCCATCCACCGCCATTCATCATCAAACCAGCCACCTATAGCTCCACTGTGGACATTGCTGAGGCGCAAGCGTGTGATGTCTCCGAGGGTACCGTCTTGAATCAGTGAACGAATTTTTTGATTGACTCCGCTGCTACGCATAAAATATCCGGTTTGAAATATCACTCCTGCGTTATTTACCGCATCGGCGATCTGTGCCGCTTCCGAACCGTTCATACCAACCGGTTTTTCTATAAACATATGTTTACCGGCTTCTGCAGCGGGAATGGCCAGTTCTGTGTGCAGGTTTGTCTGGGAGCAGATCACAATTCCATCCACTTCGGGATCATTAAAAATCACAGAGGGATCATCTACAATCTCTCCGCCTGTTACATTCTGTCGTGCCGATGCGGTTTCACTGCTCGGATCCCATACATATTTGGTTATCACATGATCTGCATTGGCCATTCGGTCGACAAAGTTGGGTGCATGAATATGAGCACCGCCAACCAATGCCAGCGTAATAGTATTTCGCATGGTATTGTTAGATGAATTTTCCGCAGTACAAGCTTTCAAAGCCAATGGTGAAACGGCAATGGCTGCAGCACCAGCAGCTATATGCTGAAGAGCTTTTCTTCGGGAGATAGTAAATTTACTTATAGTTTTTTTTTCGTTTGTATATGGAAAAGAGTTAGAAATGCGGAAAGGCTTTTTCATAGAAGAAACAGGATTTAATTTTTTGCGATAGAGGATGTATCCTTTTTTACGTAGCAAGAACTATTTGAGCTAAAAACTTTCTGTCGCATGGATGATTCAGTTCAGAAAATCAGTAATATTCTGATATTATAAAAATTAAATCATCCAGAAACAGAATTTAACAGTCT
>SLGL01000225.1 GCA_007123785.1 Balneolaceae bacterium | reverse complement strand
GGCAGCATTTACGGAACATCCTCAAACAATAAAACTGCTGCATTCGCAAGGCCCCGCAATAAATTCGGACAAATGAAAAATGTATACCTTGTTGGCGGGAGCACACATCCCGGTGGCGGTATTCCTTTGGTTATACAGTCTGCGCTTAATGCTGTTGAAATTCTTGATCGGTATTCATAAAAAAAGACTGCTTAATTCGGAGTGAAATGGAGAGAAAGTCGACCCATAAAGTCGAATAATGCCAGGGTTTTGCAAAATCTTCTGTCAGAAAAACTCGATGATTTTCAGAAGGAAAAGTTTTCGTACCTGGATTTTTCATCTGGATTAGCTTTTTTCATCATCAGGCCAGGATGGGGAGCAAATGTGGTATAGAATGGCAGTGTAGCTGAACCAAGAGCTGCCGAATCCTTACCTGCTGTGGCAATTTTCAGTTCGGGAACTTCTTTTAAATCAGGCAGTCTTAATTTCTCCAGGTTTTTATTTACCTGTTCAATAATTCGTGTTACGATTGCGCTTGGCAATCGACCACCAAAAAATATGGCATCAGGATCAATAATATATTCAATTGCCAATATAGAATAGACCAATTGATCCGCTCCTCGATTAATCCACTCGTTTACAACCGGATTATTCATATAAAAAAGCTTCTCCAATTGATCAATTGAGGAAATTGAAAATCCTTCTACAGGCAATTTTTTGAACAGAGCAATCAAGTCGAAATACATGCCCAGATGTGGAAAAGGATTATCAGTCAGGTTCTGAACGTTTTCATTTACGATAGGAAAATATCCTAATTCACCGGCATTCCCCGTAAACCCCGGAAAAAGCTGTCCGTTCATGATTAACCCGCCACCAAGACCTGCACCAAAAAAAACATAAAAAAAAGTGTCAACAAATTTACCGGCCCCATACCAACGCTCACCGATTGCAGCAGCAGCGGCATTGTTTTCAAGAAAAACAGGAAGTTTAAGTTTTTCTTCAAACTTTTTCACAACCGGTACACGGTTCCATCCCGGAAATATTGGATTTACAGCATTTACCTGAACACTTCCATTTAAAATTGCCATTGGCCCGGGGAAACCAACTCCCAAACCCCAAATATCCTTTTTTGCCACATCGGCTAATTGTATCAGCTCTTCTATCTTACAGGTAATCAAATCTATGGTTTCATCCCGTGAGGGGTGGTCCAGTTGTAAATCAAGTCGCTGTCTAATATTGCCATCAAGATCTACCAGTACGCAAGTGAGATTGTCTTTGTCAAAATCTACACCTACAGAGTAGGCCGCATTAGGATCCACTTTCAGCATAATTGAGGGTGCACCTCTGCCCTCTTGCTGCCTTGACGATTCATAAATTAACCCGGATTTCAGGAGTTTTTTTGTAATATTTGAGACCGTTTGAGCTGTCAATTGTGTGTTGCGGGCAATATCAATTCTGGAAAGCGGCCCATAAAGACGAATGATCTCAAGCACCAACCGGAGATTATACGAATTTGCATATTTTAGGTTTGACCCTGTAAGCATATATTTTTACACCTGTTTTTATTAAATGCCTGCAGCCTAAGGCATCAGATAAAGCAACCAAATTGATTATTTAAATCTAAAAAAGCTGAATGCTTAATTTGAAGAAGTATAATCCATCTATCATTTTATCCCAGTACCAGACTTCCGAAATTTATTTTTGTATGGTTGCTATTATAAGATTTCTATAGAACTAATACTTTAAACTTTGCAAAAAACCTTAAGAAATCAAACCGGAATATTCGAATATTTTTAATTGAAAATCTAACTTAACCTGTTATCAAAAAAACCCGGATACATATTATAATTAATGGTATAGTTTACAGGGAAAGAAGTATTCAAATTTATCTTGCATTATTCACATATAATAGATGTATAGATTTATCCCGATGCCCTTCAGAAAAATGGATCAAGCCCATCTGTTTCATTAAATATCCCGTAAAATGGTATACTGATCGACGATGGGAAATGAATTTACACCTGTTCTAAAACAGGGGCAGCCAGGATTGATGTCACCAATCAAAAAAGAAGAACTTGTTCCCAAACTAAAGGATGTTTTATCTGTTATCAGATTCCAACCCGAATTAGATAACTTAGAGCGAGAATACCTATAAACTTTTTTCCGGTTTCACCGTATTGTATTTATATCCATCACAGAAAAACTGACCCAGAATGGCTTTAAAAAACGAAACCAAATCTTCATTTTCAACAAAGGCTTTTTACGAAGAGTACGTTACCGGAATGAGCTCCAAACAACTTGGAAAGGAGTTTCAGTCCGATTCTAAAAGGCTGAAGCAGCTCTATTTTGATGCCGTTCAGGAGATCAATCCAGAAACACCGGCTGATGAAATTCCAATTTATCATCGTACTTTGAGTGTACTCTCGGCACTTACAAAACGACTGAACCCTGTTAGAAGATTGGTTTTTGGGGTGTCGCTGGTCAGTTTTTTTCTGCACTATTTTTTTATTCTCATCGGCTTAACAGGCTATATAATTCACCCATTATTTCTTCCGATTGCTTTTGGCGGTATGCTTGTTATTCTTTTGATAGAACTCCTCGAAAAATCGGATGTACAAAAAGAGCTCGATTTTGCCCGTGAAATCCAGTTAAGTCTGCTTCCGCCATCCAGCATGAAAATAGATCAGCTTGAGGTATATTCATTTGCAGCTACTGCCCAGGAGGTTGGCGGAGATTATGTTGATATCATCCGAACAGAAAAAGGAACGTATGTGATTATAGCAGATGTTTCCGGAAAAGGGCTGAGTGCAGCTCTGTACATGGTACGAATCCAGGCACTTGTACATCTGTTGATTAAAAAACTAAATCCCAGCCCGAAAGAGCTTTTTTTAGAACTCAATAACTATGTTAAGTCGAACAAGCGCGACCGTACATTTGTAACTGCCTGTGTCGCTTTTTTCCCGAAAGGTGAAGATCATTTCATCTTTTCAAGAGCGGGCCATAATATTCCTATTATTTATAATAAAAATCATGACAGCACTTTTAAATTGAAAACCAGTGGTTTTGCATTGGGAATGACCTCAAACAAAGCACTGGCAAGAGAACTGCAGGAAAAAAAATATCAATTTGAACCCGGAGACAGTCTTTTGCTCTATACAGATGGTTTGATAGAGGCCCGAAATAACAGAAATGAAGAGTATGGAGAAGATCGCCTTGATGGAATTCTTTCTATTTACGGGTCACTTCACGCAAAAACCATTACACAGAAAATTCAGTCCTCCATTGAACAGTTCATCGGAGACGAAAAGCCGATAGATGACATCACATTTACCACCATCCATAATAACGACCCGATCTGACAACTTAACTGAGAAGCTCTTTCGCTTTCGCTACAATATTTTCTTTTGTAAATCCAAGCTGTTCAAACACGTCTTTATATGGTGCAGATTCACCGAACCGGTCCAGACCTATTGCCAGACCTTCACTGCCCACCCATTTGTGCCAGCCAAGTGTAGTTGCCGCTTCAATTGATATTCGTTTTTTGACGGATGGCGGCAGGACACTTTTTTTGTAGTCATCATCTTGTTGTTCAAAAAGTTCGACGCAAGGCATACTCACCACTCGCACAGAAACTCCCTCAGACTCCAGTATTACAGATGCTTCGAGTGCCAGGTGAACTTCGGATCCGGTGGCTATCAGAATCAGATCTGAGTGTTCACCTTTCTCTTTTTTGAGGATATATGCTCCCTTCTCAGCTCCTTTCGCCGAAGCATAGACAGTACGATCTAAAGTAGGCTGTGCCTGACGGGTAAGAATCAACGTGGAAGGGCCATCATACTTTTCGATAGCAGCTTTCCAGCAGTAGGCGGTTTCGTTGGCATCTGCCGGACGCAGTACATTCACATTAGGAATGGCACGAAGTGCTGCAAGATGCTCTACAGGCTGATGTGTAGGTCCATCCTCTCCCAACCCGATACTGTCGTGTGTGAATACAAAAATCGATGGTATTTCAGAAAGTGCGGCAATACGAATAGCCGGTTTGTTGTAGTCGGAAAAGACCAGGAAGGTACCGCCGTAAGGAATAATTGCACCATCAAGAGCCATTCCGTTAAGCGCTGCTGCCATTGCATGTTCGCGAACTCCGTAGTGCAGATTTCTGCCGGTTCGGTTAGTTGCAGAAAATATACTTTCCTCTGTCAGCTCGGTATTATTGCTTCCGGTTAAATCGGCAGAGCCACCTACGAGGTTGTAAATATGTTTACTTATGTGGTTTAGTACCTCGCCTGAAGATTTTCGCGTAGCCATTCCTTTGGCATCGGATTCAAATTCAGGTAATACTTCATCCCAGTTATCAGGTAGTGTTCGGCTCACGAATTTTTTAAAAGTAACTCCGTCTACCGGGTGCACCTTTTCGTAATCATCAAGAACTGCTTTCCATTTTTCTTCCCATTCACGCCCCAAATCTATGGCTTTGCGCATCTCCTGTTCAACATCCTTCGGAACATGGAAAGTTTTATCCGGATCGATTCCCAGGTTCTTCTTGGTCAGCCTGATTTCTTCGTCACCCAGCGGAGCACCATGTGATGCGGCTGTGCCCTGTTTATTCGGGCTGCCAAAACCTATATGTGTTTTACACTCAATCAAAGATGGCCTGTCCGCAGACTGTGCATTTTTGATGGCGTTTTCGATTTCTTCGTGATTGTGCCCGTCAATAATCTGAACGTCCCAGCCGTAGGCTTCAAAACGTTTGTCTGTATCATCAGTGAAAGCCAGATCAGTAGAACCATCTATTGAAATTTTATTGGAATCGTATAGATAGATCAGTTTACCGAGTTTCAGGTGTCCTGCGAGGGATGCTGCTTCATGAGAAATACCTTCCATCAGATCGCCATCACTTACGATAGCGTAGATGTAGTGATCAACCAGGTTGAATTCATCTTTGTTAAATGTTTCGGCCATGAAAGCCTCTGCAATGGCCATACCGACGCCGGTTCCAAATCCCTGTCCCAACGGGCCTGTTGTGGTTTCAACTCCAGGTGTCAGGCCAAACTCCGGGTGTCCGGGAGTGATACTGCCGAGTTGACGAAATTTTTTGATTTCATCGAGTGAGACTTCATAACCGCTAAGGTGCAAAAGAGAGTAGAGCAGCATGGAGCCGTGACCGGCCGATAGAATAAACCTGTCGCGATTATACCAGCGGGGATTTCGGGGATTGTGTTTCAAAAACTTGGTCCAAAGAACATAAGCTGCATCGGCCATTCCCATCGGCATACCCGGATGGCCTGAATTTGCTGCCTGGACAGCGTCCATAGAAAGTGATCGGATTGTATTTACACAGTTTTTTGCTAAATCTTGGTTTTGTGACATCGAACAGGTTATGGAGTATTAATTTAATTTCAGGGCAAAAAGATAGTCAAGTTCCTTACAAGGCAAAAGCCAATTAAAAAAAAAAGCCAACTCCTTTAATCAGGAGTTGGCTTTTGCAAAAACGTCTGCGATAAATTTCTTATCTGCCTGCGGGAGAATGCCCTTCACATTCAAGTTCGAACTGGAGTTCGTGATTGGCAGGCTCAGTAAAGTCGCCATATCTGGCATCTTCAAATGCGGAACATGCACCTTCATAGTTGCCTTGTCCTTTCAGTGCTGTTCCAAGCTCAAAGAAAATTTTGGCTTTATCGGCAACACCACCGGTGTGAAGATCAAGTGCACGTCTTGCATTCTGTTCGGCTGTAGACCAGTTACCTCTTTCATTTGCAATTTCTGCAAGCCTGTATTTGGCTTCATATGAATTCGGGTCGTACTGTTCAACACGCTCAAGAAGTTCAACTGCACGGTTAAAACTTCTTTCTTCTGCCAGATTAACAGCTCTGTAAATCAGTTCATCCCTGGCACCATTTCGGGCATTTTGAAGAGTTCTGTCGTCGTTGGTTTGTTGAGCTATTTCAATTGCCCTGTCGTACCATTGCATAAACTCCTCTACATTTTCAGGATCCATTGCTTTTTGAACGATACCTTTCTGATAATATGCAACTGCATAATTCTCATTCATTTCTATAGCAGTATCAAGGTCTGCCATTGCGTCGCTGTAGTTATCTTCTCTAAAATGAATTACAGAACGCACATAGTATAACTGGGGGACCGCTCCCATAGCCTGTTGCGCAACTTGCTGGTCATTAAACTCTTCAGCTGCAGCTTGAGAATCTTTAAAGTATTCCAATGCCCTGTTTACATTATCTACATTTCGTTCACTTTGGAACTGTCTGTATGCATGAGAAGCTCTGCTTGCGTATACCCTGGGCAAGCGTTCCTCAACGAGTTCAACAATATCATCCAAGTCGTTATCACGGGCAATTTCAAGTGCTTCGCGATATACGTCGATGGCATCGAGAAATTGGTTATCCCCTGCCAGCTCTTGTGCACTATTGTAGAGTTGTACTGCTTCAGCACGCGGATCATCCTGTGCTGTAGAAATTTCTGCCACTCCAAAAACCAAGAAAAGAGTTAAGCAATACGATAATATTATTTTCAGTGATTTCATGCCTGTCCTAATTTATTTCGATTCTAACTGGATAAACGTGCTAAACATAATGAAATTTTATAAATAAATTCATTAAAGAACGCTCTATTTTTTGAACCTTATTCATCATAAAAAGTTTCTTAGTAAGAAAAATTGGGTTCAAGCTTCTTGTTTTTATGGAAATCGCATACAAAACGAACGGCTTCTTCAGCCTCATCAGTCAGGAAAAAAAGGTCCATGTCGCTTTCGCTGATATAACCGTCGGCCACCAGTTTATCCTGAAGCCAGCCTGTCAGGCCCTTCCAGTATTCAATTCCTACCAAAACAATAGGTATGCGGTCTATTTTCTGAGTCTGAATAAGTGTTAGTGTTTCAAACAACTCATCAAGTGTTCCAAAACCGCCTGGAAAAACGATAAATCCCTGGGCATATTTTACGAACATCACTTTTCGCACAAAAAAATATTTGAAATTAATTTCGTAATCCGGGGTTACAAAGCGGTTCACACCCTGCTCCTGCGGAAGGTCAATTCCAAGGCCTACAGATTTGCCTTTTTTCTTATAGGCACCTTTGTTTGCTGCTTCCATAATTCCCGGACCACCCCCGGTAATCACGCCAAACCCGTTTTCTGCAATTGAAATAGCAGTTTCCACAGCCATTTCGTAATACTCGGTTCCCGGTTTCAGGCGGGCTGAACCAAAAATGGAGATGCATGGACCAATTTTTAATAACGAATCGTAGCCATCTACAAACTCGCCCATAATTTTAAAGATACTCCAGAGATCTTTATTGCTCTCGGCATCAAACCGGTCGATTGGCTTATTATTATCTGAGAAAAATTTTGTTGCTGTCATGTTTATCTGTTTTTATATAATGAAAATGATACCCGAACCCCGGGAAATCCCTCTGCCATAATTACAGGGCCTACTTCAGTTCTGGCTGAAAGATCATCCGAAACATCAAAGCTGCGCATGTGGGCAAAAACATAAGCATCCAGGGCATTTAGCCCATAAGCAAGCCCCATCACAACAAACATAAAATCCCTTTGATTGCGCAAATTGTTACGATTGGCCTGAAGCTGGTTTTGATTTACACCTTCGAGATATTCGGGTGTTGGTCCAAATTTATAATCGCTATCAG
>SLGL01000260.1 GCA_007123785.1 Balneolaceae bacterium | reverse complement strand
TTCACTTCGTAAGCACCTACGTGTTGAGTAATACCTCCGGCTTCGCCTGCAGCTACTTTTGTTTTACGTATATAATCCAGCAGAGAAGTTTTTCCATGATCTACGTGGCCCATTACCGTAATAATCGGTGAGCGAGGCTCCAGGTCTTCGGGATCATCCTCTTCAATTTCAAAATCTTCCTCGATCATCTCATCGGCATCAACAAACTTCACTTCATAGTCAAATTCTGCTGCAACAAGTTCAATCGTGGATGCATCCAGCCTTTGGTTAATGGAAACCATCATCCCAATATTCATGCAGGTTGTGATCACATCTGTTGGTTTCACTTCCAGGAGTTCGGCAAGATCACTTACCGTAATAAATTCGGTTACTTCAATAATCGGATCTTCGAGCTGTTCCAGCTCTTCCTGCATTGCGCGCTCTTCATCCCTCTCTTCCTTACGCTGCCTTCTTCGCTTCTGACGCCTGCTGCCAACTGTTTCGCCACCCTGCATTTTCTGAAGGGTTTCGCGCATTTTCTTTTCAACATCCTCCTCGTCAACCCGGCTGCTGCGTTTTGTTTTTTTCTTCTTGCTGGTCTTTTTGGCCGGAGCTTCTTCTTTTTTAGGCTTACTCTGTTGGCGATCTTTTCTGGATATCGATTCTTCCGGGTCGGGACGATCTTTACGGCGCTTTCTTGTTTTCCGTTTTTTCTTGGTTTCTCTGGAAAATTCTACTTTACCCAGTACTTTGGTGCCACTTAATTTATTAGCCCGTCCCCTTACAATTTCTTCCTCTTCTTTAGTGTCTTCTTTTTTCTTTTTTTCTTTGGCTTTTTCAGGTTTGGATTGCTCAGTTATGGATTGTTTTTCTTCTTCCGGTTCTTTGGGTTTTTCAGGTTCTTCAGCTTTTACTTCTTCCTTCTCTGCCGGTTCCGGCTCTTCAACTTTAGCCTTTTCTTCAGTTTCCGCTTTTTTAGCAGTTTCTTCGGCAGGTTCCGTTTCCTTTTCCTCTTTGGGCTTTTCCGCGACCTCTTCGGCTTCGGCAACAGTCTCTTCCTCTTCTTTTTTCTCCGGTTTTTTCTCCTCTTCAACTGCAACTTCAACTTCAGCTTCACTTTCAACTTCAGTTTTAGTTTCTTCGGCTGCCTCCGGTTCCTCCTCTTTTTCCCTGGCTTCGGGAATTTCCTCAACCGGGTCCAGAGAACTTTCTGGTTTTTCGGCTGGTTTTTCCTCCGGCTCAAGCGGAAGATCGTCTAAAGGTTCCAGGAAGCTGTCTATCGTAACACTTTCGTTACGGCTTGACATAATCTGGCTCCGGCGGCTTTCGTACTCCTCCCTGGCTTTTTCGTGCTCCCTGCTTTTTTCTTTATCGTCTCCATATACACCATCCAATACATCATACATTTCGTGTGTGATGTTCGAATTCGGTCGGTTTGCTACATCAAATCCATGTTCGCCCAGTGTATCAACGATAGATTGGGTGGCAACATTAAATTCTGATGCGACCTTAAAGAGCTTTTTCGGTTTTTGTTTGGTCATATATGTTTTTACGTCGTTTAAATCAAAAAAATTGTACTAAGCACTTCCAGTACCCCGAAAGGTACGATCAATCTTCCTCGTCCTCAAATTCATATGCAATGATATCGATGATTCTTTCGGCTTCTTCGCGGCTTATATTTCCATCGGTACGGCGTACAATCTCATCTTCATCGAGTTCAAGTACAGCTCTTGCGCTGTCACATCCAATCTCACGAAGTATTTCGATAGTATCTGGGCCGAAGTCTACTTCGAACTCGGCGATATCGATATCATCTTCCTCTTCCACTTCTCTGAACACATCAATTTCACATTCCACCAGTTTCGAGGCCAGCCGGATGTTAACCCCGCCCTTGCCAATAGCTTTGGAGACTTCATCAGCGGGTACAAGCACACTGGCACGGTTGCCGTCTTCACTGAGCTCTACTTTAAGCACCTTTGCCGGTTGTAACGCTCGTTTGATGAATTCAATATTGTCGTCACTATAATTAATGACATCAATATTTTCATTCTGAAGTTCACGAACCACAGCGTGAATCCGGATCCCCTTCATTCCTACGCATGCGCCAACGGGGTCTACACGCTCGTCATGAGAAATAACAGCTACTTTAGAGCGGTCTCCCGGCTCTCTGGCAATGCGCTTCAGCTCAATAATACCGTCGAACACTTCAGGAATTTCATTTTCGAACAACCTTTCAAGAAACAACGGGGATGTTCGAGAAATAATCACAGTCGGGTTTCCCCCCTGCCGTTTCACTTCTACAACTACTGCGCGGATGGTATCTCCTTTACGGTAGCGGTCTTTGTAGATCTGTTCGTTTTTTGGCAATAGCAGTTCAACGCCGTTGTGGTTCACAAGAATATCTTTGTTGTTTCGAACCTGATAAACATCACCGAGAACAATTTCACCGATTCGGTCGGTGTAATCTTCAAAAACATTGTCTTTTTCTATCTCACGTATTCGCTGTGCAAGCTGCTGCCGTGCCATCGTTACAGCGCGACGGCCAAAATCAGTAATTGAAATCTCCTGGGCAAATTCATCGTAAAGTTCAAGATCAGGATCATGCTTTTGCGCATCTTCCAGTGAAATTTCCATAACCGGATCAGTCAGCTCATCGGCGGGAACCACTTCACGGATATGGAGAATCTGAATTTCGCCGCGATCAGCATTCAGAATCACTTCAAAAGCTTCATCCGAATCATATTTTTTGCGAATCATGGTGCGAAATACATCCTCAAGAATGGACAGCAGCAGGTCTTTATCGATACCTTTGTCCTTGGCTATTTCAGCAAATGACTGAATAATGAGTTTTGAAATATCGTTTTGCATCAGAAATTTTCCTGTTTTGAAATTATTTTCATCTAAATTTTCGGGATGATTATTGTTTCGACAATACTGTCAAATGAGATCTTTCTTTGGTTCTTATCATTATCCAGAATTGTGATGCTGCTATCATCAACTTCATCTATCACCCCTTCTGCGGAGTGATAATTTTCACTTTCTTTGAATTTTATTTTTGCAGATCGTCCGCGATTTTTCCTGTATTGACGCTTGTCACTAAGCGGCCTCGACAGGCCCGGTGATGATACATTCAGCCTGTATGCACCTGCAAATAATTCTTGCTCATCCAGCAAACTGCTTATTTCACGACTGACCCTGGAGCACGCCTCCAGGCTTACGCCTTCTCGCTCGGTATCCACCAAAATCCAATACTCCGGTATTTTTTGATGCTTTACTTCCACATCCACAAGAAACATATTTTCTTGTTCAATGACAGACTCGGCGATTGTTTTCAGGGTATTTATTTTGTCGTTGTTCATTCGTTTCTTTAACAGTAAATACAAAAAAAAGTGAGAACCTTCCCGGCGCTCACTTTTCAGACTTCTAAAAATAACCTAAAATGCCGAAAATTACAACCTTTCTGAGTTGTTTAGAGCCAGCTATGAAAGCATGATTCCATTTTTTATTTCGTTGCAGATAAATTGTTAACTCTCATTTTTATAAACATACTTTATGCTTCGCACAACTTGTATAGTTATCCTCTTACTTATTATTGGCTGCTCCGGTAACGGAGAACGAACCGATACCACTGAAGAAACCGAAAGACCTGTAAGAGAGCTCGCCTACACGTCAGAAGTACTATTCTTACAGGCAGAAGATGAAGCTGTCACAACAATCAAAGTATCTGTAGCTGATGATGATGCTTCAAGAAGCGAAGGCCTCATGGACGTACATGACCTTCCATCAGATGCCGGTATGCTTTTTATTTTTGAAGAAGATGAACCCCGTAGCTTCTGGATGGCCGGAACCCCGCTTTCACTCGATATTATTTTTATTAATGGCGAATATGAAATTGTGAGAATTCACCGCAACACCCCACCTTACTCCCACGACAGTATTCCATCTGAAGAACCGGCAAAATATGTGGTTGAAGTAAATGCCGGCTTCACCATGCGTCACGATATTACCGAAGGAATGAAAATTCAGATTGAAGATCTTGATCAGGAATAGATTCGCTATTTGAATCAAACCATTGTCAACCGGAATAATCACGCGATAAACCATGCAGAGATCCTCAGTAAAAAGAGGAAAGAGTTTCTTTGTGAGATATTCGGGTCAGCCGGCATTTCTAACAGAAAATCGGGTTTATCGCTACTGATCCTGATTCTCTAAAAAAGAGAGTACAGTTTTTACGTTTTGGGTTGAACCGATAAAAATCGGGGATTGCTGATGAATATCATCCGGTTCAACTTCCATGATGCGCTTGCGTCCGTTTACGGACATTCCTCCTGCCTCTTCGATGATAAAACTCATCGGGTTGCATTCGTAGAGCATCCGCACTTTTCCAGATGGAAATTCATCTGTTCGGGGATAGATAAAAATTCCGCCTTCAAGTAAAATCCTGTGGATATCCGCCACCATCGCCCCGCAATAGCGGCTGAGGTAAGGCCTTCCGGTTGCCGGATCTCCTTCCTGGCAATAACGGATGTAATTTTTCACACCTGCGGAAAACGTCTCTACTCCGCCTTCATTTATACTGTAAACCGTACCATGCCCCGGTATTTTGCAATTTTCGCGGACAAGAATAAATGTTCCGGTATCAGAATCAAGGATAAACTGATGCAAACCTGAACCGGCAGTAAAACAGAATACCAGGGCCGGGCCATATAAAAAATATCCTGCAACAACCTGTACATCCCCCGTCTGCAGCACTTCTTCCTCATCGGGCTTTCCCCCAATTTTACTTTGTCTCTTTGAGATGGAGAAAATGGTTCCTGTGGAAAGGTTCGTATCGATATTTGCAGATCCGTCAATCGGGTCGAAAGAAACAATATAGTTTCCGTTTTCACTGTTCAGGTGAATCACTTCTTCAGTCTCTTCACTTACAGCCATACAGACTGATGTTGCACGCCTCAATGCAGAAACCATCTCTTCTTCGGCTATAAGATCAAGTTTTTTCACTTTATCACCGTGCTGGTTTACCGATCCGTCAGTACCTGTAAGCCCGCTGATTGGAGCTCTTCCTGATATAGATGAAATTGATTTTCCTGCCAGTAAAATCTCTTTTAGCAAGGCAGTCAGCTCGTTATCCACACCGGATATATGCTTTTGATCTGTCTTGATGAACTCCTCAAAAGTTATCCGTTTATTATTTTCGTCTGACATAGATTTCTGAGATTAAAAAAATTACATGATGAACATTTTAAGATAACAACAGAGGCAGAATTTCAGAATTCAAGCTATCAGCAGACAAGCAGTATAATCCAGCCATGATCTTGAACAAAACAGTAAGGTAACAATTCTAATCAGACGGTATCACTTTCTGGTAAAGTTCAGACGCCTTAATTTTTAATTGATCGAGAGATCCGTTGTTAACAATCGTGTAATCTGCAAGATGCAGAAGCTGGTCAAAATCGGGTTGTTTTTCAATTCTGGTTTGCACTTCTTCGCGTGTAACACCATCTCGCTGAACCACCCGGTTTATCCGGTTTTTACTTTCGCTCAGAACAATTACCACGACATCCAGATCATAGGGACGCCCCTTGTTGAGTAGCAGAGCGGCTTCTTTTACGATCAGGTTTTTTCCCTCGTCCGCAACCTCTTCACTTTTTTTTTGAAAAGCTCTTCCCACCTCAGGATGTACAATCGCGTTTAATTCTTGCACTCGCCCTTTTTTAAAAGCTTCTTCTATCAAGTGAGCTTTATTGAGCGACCCGTCGGCTTTATAGGTTTTCGGACCAAAAGCATCGGTTAGCTTTTGCCGTAGAGCCGGCTCTGATACCATCAATTCCCTGGCCACATCATCGGCGTAGAAAACAACCGCACCGAGCTTTTCCCACTCTTTGCATACAGTTGATTTTCCCGATCCGATTCCGCCGGTAATGCCAACTTTTATCATGCAGATTCTGGTGTGGCATTCATCATGAGATAAGCCTTCATAAATTCATCCAGCTCTCCATCCATCACACCTTGCACGTCTGCTGTTTCATGATCGTTGCGATGGTCTTTCACCATATTATATGGGTGAAAGACATATGATCGGATTTGCGACCCCCATTCGTTACTGCTCTTGCTGTCTTCCAGCTTCTGTTTATCCCGCTCTTTTATACTCTTCTCCAGTTCATAGACCTTTGATTTAAGCATTACCAAGGCTTTTTCACGGTTCTGAAGCTGTGAGCGTTCCTGCTGGCATTCAGCCACCACGCGCTCTTCGGTTCCGTCGCTCAGTTTTCCGGTCCAGATCAGTCGAACACCGGTTTCCACCTTGTTCACATTCTGGCCGCCGGCACCGCTTGCATGAAATCTCTGTAATTCTATATCCGAATCGTTCAGGTCAATTTCAATAGTATCATCGATAATGGGTGAAACAAACACGGAACAAAATGAAGTGTGCCTTCGTGAATTGCTGTCGAATGGAGAGATTCTTACCAGCCGGTGAACTCCACTTTCCGACTTTAGATAGCCGTAGGCATCTTGCCCGCACACTTCAATGGTTGCACTTTTAAGTCCGGCTACATCGCCATCCTGGTATTCCACAACTGAGACTTTATAACCGCGCTTCTCGGCCCACCGTGTATACATCCTGAAAAGCATTTCACCCCAGTCCTGGCTTTCCGTTCCTCCCGCGCCGGGATTGAATGTAACAATAGCATCTCTGTGATCATCGGGATCACTAAGCATATTCTGCAGCTCGAGATCTTTCAGTAATTCTGTGAACCGGGCGACTTCACCCTGAAGCTCTTCCTCCACATCTTCACCTTCCTCAAGAAACTGGCGGTATACATTAATGCTTTCCCTCAGTTCATCAAGGTGATCCCATTTGCCAATAATGGTTTTTTCATTGTCCAGTTCACGCATTACTCCCTGTGCTTTGGAAGGATCGTTCCAAAACTCCGGGTCCTGCGTCTGCTCCTGAAGCTCTATAATACGTACTTTTCTTCTGTCGTAGTCAAAGATACCTCCTGAGCGCATTTAGGCGCTCATAGAGGTTATTCAGTTTATCTTGTTGAATGCTGCTCATAAAAAATTATCTGTTCAAAAGTTTAGCGAGAGCAAATCCGATCAGCAGGCCGCCAGCAAGAGCAATTCCCACCCCGGTTTCGGGATGCTGCTTCACATATTTTTTTGCCTGCTCATACTCTTTCTGGAAGTCGTCCTGAAGTCTGTCGCTTTCAGACCTCAATCTTTTTCGGATATCTTCGTATGTATTTTTGAGTTCTTCCTTCTCTTTTTGAAGTGCCTCTTTTAGTTCTTTTTCTTTTGCTTTCAGATCTGCCATGTTATTTACTCCTTAGTTAGTGTTTACGTGTATTATTTTACGTTCAGTCTGTGGGATTACGTTCCCACGACCTGTTCTTTGTATTGTAACTCATAGAGCTTTCGATAAATTCCACCTTCTTTCTCGATCAATTCTTGATGAGGGCCGGTTTCCCTAATTTCTCCTTTGTGCATAACCAGAATTCTATCAGCTCCCTGAATCGTCGAAAGCCTGTGTGCAATCACAATGGAGGTTCTCCCCTTCATCATCCGCTCACAAGCTTTTGCTACAAGCTCTTCGGTTTCCGAATCCACACTTGATGTGGCTTCATCTAAAATTAAAATTTTTGGATCATAAACCATAGCCCTTACAAAACAAATTAA
>SLGL01000465.1 GCA_007123785.1 Balneolaceae bacterium | reverse complement strand
TTTAATATTAAGTTTTTCTAATAAATAAATACAGCTCTTTGTTAAAATTTTTTAATTATTTATTTACGTGATTTACCTGGTGGGTTTTTGATGTAACAAGAATAGACATGAGTTGATGGGAAATTTATAAAGTCAATAATATCATATTCTTAACGAACTTTATAAATGAGTTTAAGAAACGATAGTTAAAAACTATTGTCCTAAAAGGGCAAACTTTACATCTAAATCACGTAGATATTATTCCCAATAACTTGATTTATTTTGAGAGTGGGCAAGTAACGTAAAGTAGAAATTGAATGAAAAGTGACCCACATAAAACGAGTTACAACCCAAATAATTCGGAATAACCTTATCAGGTTACGTCGAATATTTTAGCCGTAAAAACAGAGAGGAGAAATACACCAAATACGACGACCCCCATAGTAAAACCGGCAAATGCAGCGGCGACCACACTATTGAGTAATACAAGTGAGATCACTCCTCTTTTTATAGCCGATTTTATAGTGGATGGCTCGGGAGTTTTTGCTGCACTATAAAACGCAGGCAGAACCATAAAAGCAAAAATGAACAGAAAAGGTAAAGAAGGCAGAAACTCTGTTTCAGGTAAAACTGATATTAAAGCAAGAGCAGTAATTACAACCAGTATTACTCCCAAGGCAATAAAACCGTGTTGCCGGTTACCGCCCGAAACTTCACTTTGGCTAACCAGTGTAATAGCTGCTATATAAATAACCGGTATGATTGCCAAAGGCCAGTAAACCAGAAGTACTGATGCTGTAACAGACATGCCAAGTAGAAGATTACCACCTCGGCACATTCCCATAAAAAATGGCCCCCAAAAAACAGAGTGCTTGGCTTTCCAGTCGTAAAAAATTGCGCAGACAGCAATAACCACTGCAATGACTCCTGCAACTGTATTTACCTGAAATGCAGATAGCATTCCGCCCAAAAGTAAGATACTACCCAACAGGGATGCTTCGGTAATCGAAATCCGTCCGCTGGGAATCGCACGTTCGGGCCGTTCATCCGCATCCAATTCAGCATCGAAGACATCGTTGAATACCACACCTCCCCCATATAAGCCAAATGTTGCAATAAGCAACAATAACAAACCTTCAGGAGTGGATTCGAGGCCGTTAACAAAAAAAATAGCTCCCCCTGCTACTGCATATCCAGCTAAAATATCGGCAAATGCAGTAACTATATTTGCAGGCCGCATCAATTCAAGAGAAGCTCGAATTTTTGTCAACATAATTCAGGTCAGATTGAAATTTGATGCGGATGAGGAATAAATCTGCCGGGTATTATTCAATAACAATATCCTCTCCGATGGCATCATCCCCTTCTACGACCGGAATATTTCCATCTCGGCGAATAGAATTTCCGCTGAAGGTTTCAGAAAAGTCAACCGGAGGCAGGTCCTGCCAGTCCTTCTCATTAAATTCGCCACTTTGTCCATAACAGGCCAGTGCATTTTGGTAAGAAACTTTATGCACATCTTCCCTTGATATGCCTCTATCAAGCATCAATTTTGCAGTTTTGGGAACGCTTAGCGGGTCGCTGTGGCCCCAATCAGCTGAACTGTCAATAATAATTCGTTCTGAGCCATACTCTTTCACGATTTCCACCATCCGCTTATTGCCAAGTTTGGTTTCCGGATAGATCGTAAAAGCGGTCCAAAAGCCGCGTTTGTGAACCACTTTCACAGTCTCTTCATTGTTGTGATCAATTATTACTTTCGAAGGGTCCATTCCGTGATCTTCACAGAGATCCATACTCCGGATAGCTCCCTCCTTCTTGTTGCGATGCGGTGTGTGTACCATCACCAGCATATCATTTTCTTTCGCAAATTCTACCTGTTTACTGAAATACTTTTCTTCGGTTTTGGTCATATCATCATAACCGATTTCTCCTATGGCCACCACCCCTTCTTTAGCTGCATATCTGGGAATGAGCTCCATCACTTCATCAGCCAGCTTCACATTATTCGCCTCTTTTGAGTTCAGACCGATAGTACAGTAGTGTTTAATTCCAAACTGAGATGCCCGAAACCGCTCCCATCCTACAAGTGTGCTGAAATAATCGAGCATACTGCCGGCGTTGGTTCGCGGCTGCCCCAACCAGAATGCTGGCTCTATCACTGCTACAATTCCGGCTCTCTTCATTGCGATATAATCATACGTGGTCCGCGAAATCATGTGGATGTGCGGATCTATAAATTTCATTCCCTGGTTCGACATAAATGTACCTGCTTTTATTTTTCTTTGATTTTAAAACGTTTTGACAGCTGAAAATTTTATTACCGGATTTAATTTCATCATGTTATCCCTGATTTTACTCAAGTTCCCGCCCGATATCATCCCAGGTAAGATCAGAATTCTTTACTTCCTCAACCAGTGATGCATACTTTTCAGTCAGTTTATTTTTTCCAGGATAATTACTGCTGATAAGAGCAAGTGCTGCGGCCTGTTTCTGAATATGTTCAGGATGACTAAATACCCGTTCGATCTCATCTTCAAACTCTTCACTCAAAAAAGGGCCAACCGGACGCCAAAGTTCGGGTGATACAGGACGGCCTGCCGACCATCGTTCATGTGCATATTCCACCAGGATCTTAGCAAGTGTTTTGTTGGCACGTTCATCCACACCCAATATTTTATAGACCGGGCTGCCCACAAATAGAGCTTTCAGCACAATCTGGTTCCATGCTACCTCGTCCAGGTAATCTTTCGGATATGGATTGTTAAGTGCAATTGCATTAAATACTGGTGTGATGTTACTTCTCACTCCTTCTGCTGTGCGTTCAGCAAACTCCTCGGGATATGGATAAAGGGGCAGTCCGCGATATAATGCTTCTGCCTCACCCCAATCGCTTGAAATAAAAATTTTCTCAATTTTGTCCAGAAACTCCTCCTTTTCTTGGTCTGCATAACAGAGTATCAGAAATATTCTCCCGAACTGGTCTGCAGACCAGCCCGACGGGTTCCAGCCCTGCCGGATGGTCCCGGCTTGATTCAGCTCTTCATCAGATAATTCAATCACTTTTTTACCTGTATGCCTGGTTACTGCACTGAAGGAAATATAAAGCTGCCGGTCTTCAGGCTTTCCTTTCAGCAAGTCACCTTTTTGCGTGAGCCAGGCCAACGGCTTCTCACCCAGTCTTGACTCAAGCCAATTAAAAACTGTTGACCTGATTTTCTTAACATCATGAGGTTGAATAGATTGATCCATATTTAATATTCTATATTTCGATCTTATCTGTTTGGTGAATAGTAATTATCCCACAGACTATTAAACAAGTTAAAAAACATATTTATTTTTGCAGTTTGAAGAGTTGTAAAAAATCAATTATTCAGCCAAAGATTCCAAATGAAATGTCTTATTTTACGATATTTGACTCGTTCAATTTACAATCCTTCATTTCGTTAGCTTAAGAGATGACTCCATTTGATACCTAAACCAAAGATTAACTCAAAACAGATGATGAGAAGTATACGGCAAGAGTTCGCTGTTCCGTTTCAATATAATGTTTATTTCACCCGTAATATTTTTGATGCGGGAAATGAACTTTTCGCAACTCTTCTTACTCCCGGGAAAGGACAGCCCCCAAAAAAAGTTCTTTTTGTTTTAGATGAAGGATTAACAGAACATCACCCTGAACTCTTCAATAACATAAAAATATATGCTCTCAGGCAATCCCAGGCCTTTCGGCTTGTTCCGGAACCTGTAGTTATCCCCGGTGGCGAGAAAGCGAAAAACGATCCCCGGCATATTCAGGTTATTCTTGAAGCGATCAACAGGGAAGGCATAGACAGGCATTCATTTATAGCAGTCGCAGGAGGTGGTGCTGTGATTGATGCGGCTGGTTATGCAGCAGGTATAGCACACCGGGGTGTCCGCCTGATTCGGATACCCACAACAGTTCTTGCCCAAAATGATGCCGCTGTAGGAGTAAAAAATGGCGTGAATGCATTCGGAAAGAAGAATTTCCTGGGCACATTTGTCCCTCCGTTCACTGTTATAAACGATTCGAAATTTCTTGAAACACTCGATCAAAGAGACTGGACTTCAGGAATTTCCGAAGCTGTAAAAGTTGCCCTGCTGAAGGATCCCGGTTTTTTCAATTTTTTGAGCCAAAATTCTCAAAAACTCAGGAACCGCAATAAAGAAGCTATGGAAAAATTGATTTTTCGCTGTGCCGAATTGCACCTTGATCACATCTCCACATCGGGTGATCCGTTTGAGAGGGGTTCTTCCAGGCCGCTCGACTTCGGCCACTGGGCTGCACACAAGCTGGAACAGCTAACCGATTACGAACTTCGCCACGGAGAAGCTGTTGCTATAGGCTTGGCACTCGATGTCACCTACTCTATGCTCCGGGGCATGATCACCGAGGAAGCCTGTACTCAAATTCTCGAAACACTGAAAAATTACGGGTTTAAACTTTGGGTATCCCAGCTGGAAAGCAAACTTGATGATCCCGCTAATGAAAATTCACTGCTCCACGGCCTTGAAGAGTTTCGCGAACACCTGGGCGGTAAACTTACCATCATGCTGCTGGAAGGAATCGGGAAAGGCGTTGAAGTAAATAGTGTAGATTACGATATCTATCGAAAAGCCATTGAAAAACTTGAAGTCTTTGAAAGTAAGAATGAAGAAATGATTAATATGAAGTAGAAGTCCAATATTAACAAGAAGAAGTAATCCATCATAGTTAAAAAATGACATTTTAAAGTTCAATCTTAGCCCGAAGTTCTTACCAAGATATTTTAACCTTAGCAAGGCATTACTGCGCTAAAGCTTAGCCCGGCGAAGAATTTTAGATTCAACGTAGCTGAGGGAAAAATGTCGCAGAAAAACAGGGTATTTTACTTAAAGATTCTAAATTACGATATATCAATAATTTACACATTATTCAACATATTAACTGTGAGTACCGAGCGCAGCGATTCCTTCTGAAAAGTTTGTTCGGGACAAGAACGATATCCGGGTTTGTGCAAAATATTATTTACTTTTGCCGTTTGACTTTTCCCCTTTTCCCCTTCATCCATTTATTCAAATTTGAAAACCATAACCTGAACCGATGCAACCAAAAAGCCACACAGGCCTTCATCTGAGTTACTGCAGTAATGTTCATCCCGGAGAAAGCTGGCCGGAAACGCTCGCACAGTTAAAAAAATATATTCCCGAACTGAAAAAGCGACTCAGCCCGGACCGGCCTTTTGGTATCGGCCTTCGGCTGTCGGCAGCAGCGGCAAATGAGCTTTTAACAGGCAATGAAATGGATCCATTCAAAGCCTGGCTCAAAGATGAAGATCTCTATGTTTTTACCCTTAATGGATTTCCTTATGGAAGTTTTCACCGTGAAAGAGTAAAAGATGAAGTGTATAAACCTGACTGGCAATCTGAAAAACGTTTCAAGTATACCGCCAACCTGATCGAAATTTTGGCTGAATTACTACCTGATAATGTGGACGGAAGCATCTCCACTTCGCCTGTTTCTTACAAATACTGGGGGCACAGTGAGGAAGAAAAAAAACAGATAATCGCCCAAAGCTCTGTTTATTTCGCTGATCTTGCCGGTATAATGGCCAAAATCTATCGGGATGACCAAACAGAAATTCATATTGCAATTGAACCGGAACCGGACTGCCTGATTGAAAACAGCAAGGAAACCATCGATTATTTTTCAAATCATCTTTTTCCTGAAGGCAGCAAGCATCTGGCAGAAAAACTCTCCATACCACGAACAAAAGCGGAAGAGATCCTGAGGCGGCATATCGGGGTATGCTACGACACATGCCATTTCGCACTGGAGTATGAGAATCCCTCTCGTGCAATTGATGAATTCCGCGCTGCAGGAATCCGTATCAGTAAAACCCAGATAAGCGCTGCTTTGAAAGTAGCTTTGAGTGATTCAACTTCAGAACGGGAAAAGATTGCAAATCAGCTTCAAAAGTTTGTGGAACCGGTGTATCTCCATCAAACCATCGAACGACATTCAGACGGCTCACTTCACCAATATAGGGACCTTCCTCAGGCCCTGGAAAATATCCATACAACAAATGCAGAAGAGTGGCGCATTCACTTTCATGTTCCGGTTTTTCACCGTGAATTCAACGGTCTCCACTCAACACAAGATGAAATTACCGAAAGCCTTAATATTCTGCTGGACTCTGAAATCTGTACCCATTTTGAAATTGAAACATACACATGGGAAGTTTTACCAGACCACCTGAAGGCCGATCTAACCGATTCCATCGAAAGGGAATTCCGATGGACTACAGAAGTTTTTTCCAGAAACACCAAATTGAGTTGAATAACAGAAAAAATCAAACTACAGATCATTAAAAAATGAACAAAACCGTAGTTATTAATGTAGTTGGCTTAACCCCGGACTTGATTGGAGATCATACTCCTTATTTAAACAAATGGCTGAAAGAAGGAAAACTTGCATCTGTAGAATCGATGCTTCCTGCTGTTACATGTTCGGTGCAGGCTACTTATCTGACCGGTGTAATGCCAGACGAACACGGTATTGTGGGCAACGGGTGGTATTTCCGAGAAATGGATGAGGTTAAATTCTGGCGGCAGTCCAATAAACTTGTACAGGCTCCAAAAATTTGGGAACAAGCAAAAAAGAAAAATCCCGATTTTACCTGTGCCAATCTTTTTTGGTGGTACAACATGAATTCTGCTGTGGATTATCTTGTAACACCCCGGCCGATCTATCGGGCTGACGGCGTAAAAATTCCCGATATTTTAACAGAACCTCCGCACCTTCGGGATAAGCTCCAAAAAGAACTGGGTCAGTTTCCACTGTTTAATTTCTGGGGCCCCAACACTAACATCTCATCGAGTCAGTGGATCGCCAATTCCGCAAAAAAAGTAGCTACAGAGTACGATCCGACTCTCACACTTATCTACCTACCGCACCTCGACTACAATTTACAGAGAATTGGACCGAATGATCCTGATATTTCCACAGACCTGCGTGAAATCGACGGACTGTGCAAAGATCTGATTGAGTTTTATGAGCAGCACGGGTCCAGGGTGATTGTACTATCTGAGTATGGAATTGAATCGGTTCAAAAACCGGTTTCCATCAACCGGGTGCTTCGCAAGCATGGATATATAACTGTGCGTGAAGAGATGGGCGGGGAAATATTAATCCCCGGAAGCAGTAGGGCTTTTGCCGTTGCAGATCATCAGGTTGCACATATTTATGTAAAAAACCCTGAAGATATCGAAGCTGTAAAATACCTGATTGATGATATTGACGGAGTGGATGAAGTTCTGGACGAAGAAGACAAAAAAGAGTATCATCTTAATCACGAACGTTCGGGTGAACTTGTAGCCATTGCCGAAGAGGATGCCTGGTTTACCTACTACTACTGGCTTGATGATGACAAAGCGCCCGATTTTGCACCAACTGTGGATATCCACACCAAACCGGGCTACGATCCTGCCGAACTGCTGATCGACCCGAAAATCTCCCTTCCAACTTTGAAAGCTGGGGTCCGGTTGCTTCAGAAAAAGCTGGGATTCCGTTACACAATGGATCTGATTCCCATTGAAGGAAGCGGTGTAAAAGGTTCCCATGGACGAATCCCCGCAGACAAAGGTAAACATCCGCTTATAGGAACTCGATCAAAAGAGAAAATTGCCGGTAACAAGATTTCTCCTGTGGAGGTTTATGATGTGATATATTCACAT
>SLGL01000254.1 GCA_007123785.1 Balneolaceae bacterium | reverse complement strand
ATACTGCTGTATGGTGTTGGGCCCGCCGCCGATTCGGATGTCCTTCCCGCTGGCAGCCTCGCGGGCCTGTTTAAGCGCCTCGTGGATTCCGCTTGTGACAAAGTGAAACGTTGTGCCGCCTTCCATTTCGAAGGATGGACGTGGGTGATGGGTAAGCACGAAAACCGGAACGTGATAAGGAGGATTTTCTCCCCACCAGCCTTTCCATTCCATGTCGGGCCAGGGGCCGCGAATGGGCCCGAACATATTCCTGCCGAGTATCCATGCCCCCACATTTTCAAAACCGCGGGCGATAAAGTCGTCATCGATTCCTGTTGCACCTTTCTCTTCGCCAAATACAACTTGTTGCAACGTGCGCGTCTGAAACGCCCAGTGATGCAATTCTTCACCTCCCACGCCGAGGGGATGTTCGATATCCTGATCGGGTCCGGCTCCGTAACCATCAATGGATATTGAGAAACTATTTACGCGTATTCGTGTCATCTGCATGCCACTTGTTGTTTTGTTGGTTGATGTATAATTTTTTGATATGCTCCACAAGCACCGGCAGCCCATCCGAAAATGCATGATCATTCCCGTTCAGTTTATGGATAGAAGCGGTTAGGATGAGTTTTTGGTAAAAATCCGCATGTTCAACCGGTACTACAGGATCCTTCAAACAGTGATACAAATGGATCTCAGGTATTGTTGGAAGAGTTTTTGAAAAATCATCTCTCAGTGTAAAATCTTCTGCATCCCATCTTCCTTCTCCCCAATAAGGTGGTGCTGCGAGAAACAGGCCGGCTACTTGCAGCCCGCATGTTTCTTCAGACAGGTATTTGAGGAGGGTTGATCCGCCCAGGGAGTGACCAATCAAAAGAACGGGGTCAGCCAGTTTTGGAAACTCCCGGTCAAACATCTCCTGCCACAACTCATACGTGGGAGCATCGGGATCTTCAATGACCGGGTCATGAATCGTGTACTCCGGTTCAAGTTCATCACGAAGCCGCAGTACAAAATCATGACTTCCCTGCCCGGGTTTTCCCTGGGGCCCTCCGCTATGTGCAAAAAAAATCTGTTTATTCATTCAATCCCTTGTTACTGACACTTTTAATCATAATTCATCGGCTCTTTCCCAAACCCTCTTCTCAGAATCCCGATCTGGCCGATGTGATAGGCCTGGTGATGGTTTAGAAAAGTCATGAATCCGGCTACTGTATTTTCAAAAACCGGACTGTTTTCAAAGACCTTGTCTGCCGGTTTGGGAGGAATCGTATTCAGGTCATCCATAGAGAGCCGGTTCAAAGCTTCCCAGGTCGGTTCATAAATTGCGTTCCATTCCTCCCGGATCTCATCAATAGATGGATAACGGATATCATCTTTTGCTTCGGAATGATTCATTGGAGCAAACAGCTCATTCCATTTTACAGGGAATCGTACACCGGATAAGAACCCGAATCCATACTGCGAGTTAAGAAGGTGGCCGGCCAAATATTTTACGTGATTTATCTTTCGATTTTCATGCAGACGCTGATTGGTTTCCTCATCCGTAAAACCATCTAATACATTGTTGTAGAGACAATGATGAAATTTGAACAAAGTGAGTAACGGTTTTTTTATTTCACTATGTTTATTCATGACTTATTGTTTAATGATGTATTCACTGCCTGAAGCAGCATGTTTCATTTCATAGAGTTTCCCTCCCAGCCAGGCGATCGGGATGGCAATGACGGCAAGTGTCCATGCATACCATACCGGACCTAAATCGGCAGCAACAACAGCTCCTACAGCACTCAGTACAGTGCCGATAATTCCCAGGATTATCGCATGTTTCATCGGGTTTTGGGGAGCCAGTATTTCCTTCTCGGTGTAACCGGCAAGCTTCTGAATGGTATTGATTTCGTAATAAAGCAATGTGTTTCTCGCAGGATTACTCAATAATCCTAAAAAACCTGAGGCCGGTTCTTTCAGTTTCTCACAAGTCGGGCAGGTTGGGCAGTCGCTGCTTTTATAGAATGTGTGTCCGTTGTCACAAACTTTTCGTGTTCCTTTTTTCGGCATGCTCAATAAGTTTTTGTTATCTGTTTTTAATCTCCAACAGTTCCTGTGATGACTTCTCCGGCCCGTTGGTAACAGGCAATAATGACTCCAGCCGGTGTAACTGTGCTTTCGGTTAATGTAAATGCTGCCGGAATCGGCCCGTCTTCAAACAGCTTTTTCCCTTTACCAAGAGTCAGCGGATGAATTTTGAGCCGGAGTTCGTCCACCAGGTCATTCTCAAGCAACAGTTGAACGAGTCTGGAACTGCCCCAAACCTGAATGTCAGGGTCGGTTGAATTTTTTAACTTTTTGATGTCTGACAGGCTATCCAGGAATACCGTGTTTTTCCAATCGGATTTTTTCCGGGTACCGGACAGCACATATTTTGTGCCCTCATTGATTCCAGGCCAGGCGTCGGGATGTTCTGGCCAGTAGCCTTCCCAAATCTCAAATGTTTTTCTGCCCAATAAATATTCTGCGGGCTGCATCTCTTTTTCCACTACCTTCTTATAAACTTCGTCACTATACGGTGCAACCCAGCCGCCATATTTAAAACCCTCTGAGGCATCATCCCTGGGTCCGCCGGGTGCTTGCATCACTCCATCCAATGAAATCATTGATAAAACAATAATTTTTCTCATTTTACTACCTCACGTTTTACGGGTTCATAGTAAAAGGTTACTGCTCCGCTCCCGAACGTTTTTGTTTTTAAGAGTCTAAAGTTCGTACTGGCGTTCAGGTTTTTAAACAGCGGCAATTAGCTTTCTCATGCCGGTTTATTTTTATTGATGTTGATACGCTTCACACAGCTTGTTTAGATCCAGTTTTTTCATCGGCAGAAATGTTTGGGTTACCCGGTTTATCTGATCTCTTGTTCCCTTGTGGATCATTTCTCCCAGCAGGCGCGGTGCCACCTGCCACGACACACCGTACTGATCTTTAAGCCAGCCGCACTGCTGTGCATCCGGATCACCGCCCGCTTTCAATTTTTCCCAGTAGTAGTCGATCTCTTCCTGGGTATCACAATACACCATCAGGGAGATCGCTTCATTAAAGCTGAAGTCATGCTCTTGTGCACTATCCATCGCTGCAAGCCATTCTCCTTCCAGCTTAAAATCGGTGAACATGATGGTGCCTTCTTTGTCCGGTTCCATGCCTGCCGGATAGCGGGCGATCTCTCCCCGTTTGGAATTTTTAAAAACGGAGAGGTAAAAATCAGTTGCTTCCTCCGCTTTCCCACATACATCTCCCACAAATAACATTGAAGGAATAAGATCGGGCCGCGGATCTTCATCCGGGTCGGTGAGAATTAGTTGCCACGATAAACCATATTTATCCTGAATCCATCCGTAATGTTTGCTGAAAGGATACTCTTGCAACGGCATCAGTTCGGTTCCGCCTTCGGAGAGTTTTTCCCAGAGGGTATCCAGGTTTTCGCGCGCCTGCTTATCACGCAATGGATCAAAATTAACGAAAAATGAAATGGACGGGTTGAGTGTAAACATAGGCCCGGCTGATATAGCCATGAACGAATGGCCCAGGAGTTCGAAAGATACCGTTTCAACGCCACCTGATGGAGTGTCGTGAAGTGTAGTGATGCTGTTTATTTTTGAATTCTTGCCAAAAGCGGATACATAAAACTCAGCGGCTTCTTTCGCCTGTGTATCAAACCATAAGTGAGGGACTATTTTTTGCATGACTGTTTTTCTTTTTTTTGAAAGACCTCCAGGGTTTCGAAAACCCTGGAGGTCTGTTTTTTTATTTTCTGATTTCATACCGGAACTGCACAAATCCGTTTTTATATTCATCATTTTTCAGGTTTAGTCCTGACAGTTGCGATAAGTATTTCTGTCTGAAGCGTCATTTGTTTCTAAAATATTCTTTCTGCTTCTTGTCCAATTTTTCAACAGCTTTGGTCAGCATCGGGCGGGGCATCCCGGCTGCGTGCTTCTCTAAAAAACCGAGCAAGCGCTGTTCATCTCTTTTTCCAGCTTCCCGAATCCAGCTTCCCACTGCTTTTTGGATCAGTACTTCTTCATCTTCTGCCAGTATTTCCGCTATAGCAAAGGTATCATCCAGTTCTCCTTTACGTATAAAAAACCAGGTCGCTACAATAGAAGTACGCCTTTCCCAGATATTTTCAGACCGGGCCAGTTTGTAGAGAATTTCTCGAGGTTTATCTTGTAAATATCCACCTACCACATGCGGGGCACTGCGGTCCACAAAATCCCAGCTATTGATCCGGTCGTGCCGGCTGATGTAAAGTTCAAACAGCTCTTTCCGGTGTTCATCCGTTGTGCTCTTGCGCCGGGCCTGAAAATCCATAATACTGACCGCTCCCATCCTTGCTTCGTAAAACGGGCTCTCCAGCAATTTACCGACCTCATTCAGCGGCATATCGGCAGAGTCTTTAGCCAGATCAAAAATTCGTTTCATCCTCACGCCAATCACCTGGTTGTCCACAACATCTTCTTGAAAGTATCTACGGATTTTCTTCTTTTCGGCATCTGACTGAAGTGATTTCAGCTCGTTCACAAATTCTTTTGCTGTGAGTTTTATCATCTGTTTTTTTCTTTTATTCAGTCCGGATTTCACACCAAGAAATTTGATTGCAGGCATGGCGTCTCAAAAATCGTGGCTAAGACATTAATTATCAAATTGTTATATTTATTCTTAATTCTTCTTTGAGAAATTCGTCTTTGCGTTTTCATCTGTTTCGAATATTCCAAATATGTTGCCCTCTGTGTCAGCAAAATAGCCCTGCCAGCAAACACCCGGAACGGAAAATTTGGGCATTACAATCTTTCCTCCCAACTGTTCGATTTTTGCAGCCGTCTGGTCAAAGTTCACAACTTCCATCGAACAGACGAAAGCATTGGTACCGCATTCCGGCGGAGGTGTTTCGGAAGGACGTCTCAGCATTCCGCCAGCTGTGCCGCCGGTTTCTATTCGCAGATATTCAGCAGGAATGTCATTTTGTGATTCATGATCGTGAAATTTCCAGCCAAAAAGGGCGCTGTAAAAGCCTGATGCCCGCTGCAGGTCATCGGCCTGAATTTCAAAATATAAGTGTCCGTTCATAGTCTTGATTTTAAAATAAAGGTTCGGGATAAAAAAGGTATATCATAAGGCCTTTCAGTTAGTTAGCATAAATTTAAACGAAGTTTTTAAAAATGAAAGGGGGAAAATACGCCAATACCACGGGTTGATTACGTCATCCCGGTTTGATAGATTCCGGTATGAAACATGTTTCAATTCTCATACCGAATGGCCATACCAGCCTGGTGAATATCGCCGGGACTCATCAGATATTTTCGAGTGTGAACGGAATTGCAGAGAGATTCGGAAAGGGGCCGGTTTTTAATGTTCAGCTTGTGGGATTGTCGAGAAAGGTGCCGCAGGATACCGGACTGTTCACTGTAAACCCCGAACGTCTGATCGGTGAACTTGAACGAACAGACATCATCGTCATTCCTGCAATCCACGGAGACCCTCAGGATGGTGTAAAACGAAACCGTGATTTAATTCCCTGGATGGTTGATCAGTATAAAAATGGTGCGGAATTGGTAAGTTTTTGCATTGGCGCCTATCTGCTGGCTGCAACCAGCCTGTTGAAAGGGAAAAAATGTGCCACTCACTGGGCCCATGCCGGAGCCTTCAGAAAAATGTATCCCGATGTGGATTTGGTTGATGACCGCATCATGACTGCCGAAGATGGAATTTATACCAGCGGCGGAGCTTATTCCTACCTGAATCTGATTCTCTACCTGATTGAAAAAAATGCAGGAAGAGAAACAGCTATTACTGCTGCAAAAATGTTTATGATTGATATCGACAAGGAGAGTCAATCACCATTCATAATTTTTGAGGGGCAAAAAGATCACGGGGACGAGATTGTACGCGAAGCTCAGCAGATCATTGAGCAGAATTTCCAGGATAAAATGACCGTAGATGAACTCGCTTCCGTTCTGTCTCTAAGCCGCAGGAGCCTGGAACGACGATTTAAGAAAGCAACCTCAAATACCATTGTTGAATATATTCAGCGGGTAAAAATAGAAGCTGCCAAAAACAGCCTGGAAACTACCCGGAAGAATGTGAATGAAGTTATGTATGATGTGGGCTACTCTGATGATAAATCTTTCCGAAATGTATTCAGACGAATTACGGGCCTTTCTCCGATAGAGTATCGAAACAAATATAACAGAGAGAGTGCGGTTATAAATGGATAGGTTAGATGAAAGAATGGAATGGAATAAATAAAGAGTGGTGAGCAACAAAGATTCAGAGGGTTCATCTTACGATAAAAAAAGATACCGCTGTGAAAGGGTGGATTTATATCCATATAAGTGAATATCAGGTATTGAACAGATTTAATCTCAATACCTGATACTCGCTACTCAGTACTTTCATCGAACCGCGGAAGCACTGCTTTTGCCTTTTGGCTATAATTAGGATGAATGCAAAATCACGCAGTTGGAGTTCGTTTTGTGATCTTTGCAAAAGGGGTAAGTGAAAGTACCGCGTACGGGATTCGAACCCGTGTTACCGCCGTGAAAGGGCGGCGTCCTAAACCCCTAGACGAACGCGGCTTTTGGGTATTCATTCATCGTTATCGGTTATTTGGTAATCGGGTGTCTGTAAAAACTACAATCCCGTTTACAAATAACCATTAAAAAATAACGATCAACTAAAAATGGGGAGCCCGATGGGAATTGAACCCACGGCCTCCAGGGCCACAACCTGGCGCTCTAACCGACTGAGCTACGAGCTCCATTTCTAAAACATTAAATATGAAGTATCAGGTATTGAGAAATATAAATCTCTATACCTGATACTTGCTACTGAGTACTTCCATCGTACCGCGTACGGGATTCGAACCGCGGAAGCACTGCTTTCGCAATCTCTGATTCAATTTACTAACAGTAAAAAAAGCAAATTGACAGAGATACATCGTATCCTAAAATATAACGTACAACGATTGTACCGCGTACGGGATTCGAACCCGTGTTACCGCCGTGAAAGGGCGGCGTCCTAAACCCCTAGACGAACGCGGCTTTTGGGTATTCATTCATCGTTATCGGTTATTTGGTAATCGGATGTCTGTACATAAAAGACAATCCCGTTTACGAATAACCATTAACAAAAAAAAGACTCACTAAATCAAAGAGGCGACAGGCGGATTCGAACCGCCGTACGAGGTTTTGCAGACCTCTGCCTAACCACTCGGCCATGTCGCCCGATAGAATATTAAATATCGAAAAAGGTATAACGAATTACGAATGGAAAATACCATTTGTTATCAATACCCTTATCCGGCATTCAGCATTACTGCCTCTGTACGCCCGTCAGGACTTGAACCTGAAACCTACTGCTTAGAAGGCAGTTGCTCTATCCAGTTGAGCTACGGGCGCGACTGAACATTCGAATGCCGTTTATCAAACTTTCAAAAAACTGAGAAACCCGGCGTTAAGACCGCCAGGCTGCGACCGGCACCCATCATTCATAAATTGTCCGGGAGACAGGATTTGAACCGCGAAAGCACTGCTTTCGCAACTTAAAAACTACCTCACCTGAAAAATAAATCAAATTATGATAAGGAGATTTAAAACCCAATATCATTTAACTGTCGGGGAGACAGGATTTGAACCTGCGACCCTTCGCTCCCAAAGCGAATGCGCTACCGGACTGCGCCACTCCCCGAGT
>SLGL01000197.1 GCA_007123785.1 Balneolaceae bacterium | reverse complement strand
TGGCGGATTTTTATGCCGACCTGGTCGCCAAATATCCCATCATCAGCATTGAAGACGGTCTGGCGGAAAACGACTGGAAAGGCTGGAAAACCCTGACCGAAGCTCTCGGTGACAAAGTACAGCTTGTAGGTGATGATCTTTTCGTTACCAACACAACGCGGCTGGCCGATGGAATCAAACAAGGGGTTGCCAACTCCATCCTGATTAAGGTGAATCAGATTGGTACCATTACGGAAACCCTCGATGCAATCGAAATGGCCCATAAAAATGATTATACTGCGGTAATTTCCCACCGTTCCGGCGAAACGGAAGATACCACCATTGCCGATATTGCCGTGGCTACAAATGCGGGGCGGATCAAAACCGGCTCCATGAGCAGAACCGACCGTGTTGCCAAGTACAATCAACTGCTTAGAATTGAAGAAGAACTGGGCGACAGTGCGATTTTCCTTGGCAGAGATGTATTTGGCCTGTAAATAATACCGCCTGCGATATATTTTGAAAACCGCACAGGAATTTCAGGATTGATCCGATTTTATATCCTGGATTCTTGTGCGAATTTTTCTTCATTTTATTAAAAAAATCAGTGATTATCATTCACCCAATCCATTCTCTTCAAAATCATCACTTATTTTAGCCCTGACCGCAACAATAACCGCGCAGAGCCATGAAAATTCATTCCTTAAAACTTCAGGGCTACCGAAATCACGAAGATACGGTTGTTGAGTTTGCACCCCATATCAACCTCATTACAGGGCCGAATGGATCTGGCAAAACCAATCTCATTGATGCGATTCACTACCTTTGTATGACCCGCAGTTTTGTGGCATCGAGCGACCGCTATATTGCCCATCACGACCAGAAATATTTTATGATTCACGGGCAGTTTCAGGGTGAAATTCGTTCCTCGTTTAAAATTAGCTGCAATTATTCCCGCGGTGAAGGAAAAAAATTTTTTGTAAATGACAGTCCGCTCGACCGTTTTTCCGATCTGATCGGGATGGTGCCGGTAGTGGTTCTCAGCCCCGAAGACCTGAAGCTGACCAGTGACGGCCCGATTGAACGGAGAACATTTTTGGACAGCATGATCAGCCAGATTTCATCTGCCTATCTGAAAAATCTCATCGAATACCGCAAAATCAGAAAACAGCGTAACAAACTGCTGCAGGAATTTCAGGGTGCGGTTTCAACTCTTCGCACTCATCTTGAACCGTGGGATATTCAGCTTGCAAAAAGCGGCTCGGACATCATTCATAAACGGGCCGAGGTATTAGAGCGTTTCAAAAAATACCTCGCCCTGCAATATCGCACGATTACCGGGCTGGAACTGGAACCCTCCCTCGAATACCAGACCATCAGCAAGAATCTCACTTCTCAGGAGGAGATTAAAGATGTTTATATGCGGATGCTTGATGAGAATTTTGAAAAAGAGGCGGAGCGTGAGCAGACCCTCATTGGCCCACACCGCGATGAAGTGGTTTTTTTTCTGGGTGATATGGAGTTGAGAAATTACGGCTCTCAGGGGCAGCACCGGCTGTTTTCAATGGCACTGAAAATGGCTCAGCTTTTCTACTACTCCGACGAATTGGACGATCTCCCGATCATGCTTCTGGATGATGTGTTTGGCAATCTTGATCAGCGAAAAACCGATATTATTACCGAGACGCTGAATAAACACTCCGGACAAACGTTTATAACTTCAGCTTCAGAGCGGCCTTTTGAAGAAGAGTCCTTTCGCAACAAAAATGAAAATTCCTGGTTTACCGTTAATAGCGGTACCGTAAAACAAAAGTTTTAGATGGCCTTCGGACGAAAACCAAAATCGATGAATGAACTGTTGAAGGAATTTATGAAACGAATTCCCCGGCAGGCAGAACTGAAAAGGGGTATGGTTTTACATATTTGGCCCGAGGTGGTGGGTGAAAATATTAATGCAGCAACTAAAAAAGTACGTTTTGAAGGATCGAAACTGATTGTAACGGTCACTTCAGAAGCATGGCGGTATGAACTGCATGCTAACCGATTTTCTGTTGCAAAAAAATTGAATGAGCGCGTGGAATCGAATGTGGTAAAAGAAATTATCGTGCGCACATGATTTATTATTGATTATCTTTAAGTTGTCATGACGTTTTTAAAATTCATATCAGATCGCTTCAAACAGTTCTTTTCGGGAGACGGCCCATCGAAATCCGAAGAGACCAAAAGCAGTGAACTGGAAGGCAGGGAAAAGGTAATTGCTTTCAGTATTGCTCTCTTTTTTGCTCTTTGCCTCTGGTTCATTGTGAACCTGAACCGCGATTTTACCGTCTCGATCAATGTACCTATTCACCTTTCAAATTTACCTGATGACCTGATTGTGAGCAACGAAATTCCAGCAACAGCCAGAGTCAATATTTCGGGGGAGGGGTGGAAACTGATTTCGGTTTATAGTAATCCCCCCCGTGTGGTAGTAAATGCCGAAGCACAACAGGTAAACCTTAGTGAGCAGGTACGCAACCAGGTGAGCGCTTTTACTGATTTGAATGTGGTTCAGGTGGAACCATCGCAACTAAATATCGAAACGGAACGAAAAACCAGTAAAAAAGTACCCATTTTAAACCGTGTTGACATTTCTTTAAGAAGCCAATATGGATTGCTTCAGGATCCTGTTTTTATTCCCGATAGTGTGCTTGTAAAAGGGGCTGAGTCGAAATTGGCTGAACTCGAAGCGTGGGAAACCGCAAATGTCGAAATTTCCGATGTGAACCGTAGTATGGAACGCGAAGTACAACTGAAAGCCGGGAGTTCATCTTTAATGATTGACCCAACATCAGTAGTGATGCAGCTTGATGTTGCGGAATTCACAGAAGCTGAAATCCGGGTTCCTGTGCGTACGAGAAATCTACCGAGCGGACAGGCCGTTACTTATAATCCATCATCGATCACTGTACGGTTTGATGTGCCAATAGAACAATACTCAGAAATCCAGGGTACACGTCCCTTCAGTGCGTATGTAGATTATTCCGTTATTGAGGGAGACGATTCAGGCCGAATTACACCAGAAGTGGAAGTTTCAGAAACTACCGATCAGATTGTGCGGCTCCGGAGCTTTCAGCCTCCGCGGGTATCCTATTTTAGGGTTGTTTCGCAATAGTTCTTTTCTATTAACTCTCTTTCAGAACGATCTCTGAGTAGGTGTTCTGCTCAGAGGCAGATAATCATTGAATACTCCGCTGAAAATTTGATTACATTCTGCGATGACGAAGTGAGGGCAATTTCCGGCGCACATCGTCAATCAGGTCCAAATTGATATCTGATATAGCCATACCCGGCTCGGTGCCGGCATCAGCCAATATGCGACCCCAGGGGTCAATAATCAGTGAATGGCCATGAGTTTTTCGTTTGGTTCCGTGAATGCCGGTCTGGGCCGGTGCAATGACAAAGCAGGTGTTTTCGATGGCGCGTGTGCGAAGAAGGGTTTTCCAGTGGGCTTTTCCAGTGGGCCGGGTGAAAGCGGCGGGAACACATATCAGATCCGCCCCTCCATCGACAAGTTTTCGGTACAGTTCGGGGAATCGTACATCGTAACAGATAGATAACCCAATGGAGACAGCTTTATCGTCAGTGCCTTCAATACGACCCACAACTGGCATCGGGTTGCCCGCCTCCACCGTTTCTGATTCGCAGTAGCTCTCGTTGTCAGACAGGGTGACATCAAACAGGTGGATTTTATCATATTTGGCTGTGATTTCTCCTTTGGGGTTCACAAGGATGGCACGATTAAACACTTTACCGCTCTTGGCACGCACGGGAAATCCACCGGCCATAATGGTGACCTGATATGTTTTTGCCCATTGCGGTATTTGCTCCATCACTGCTTGCGAGATTGGTTCAGCCTGTCGATGTTTCTCTTTTTCATCGCCCATAAAAGGAAAGTTTTCAGGAAGCGCAATGAAATCAGCATTTAGGCCAGCGGCTTTTTCAACAGCATTTTTGGATTGTTTCATGCTTTCGGAGAGATCGGGCTGGCTGTTAAGCTGTATAGCAGCGGCAATAAATGTTGACATGGTTTTTTTGTTTCTGGTTCGTGAAATCTGCCTTTAATATGAGAAACTTTTATCTGATTTTCAGAAACCGGAAAATCAAAAAGTTCTTTGCCTTCATTTCAAGTATCAGGTATAATAGGAGATAAATTAAATTAATATGCATCTAATGAAATATTCATTTTTTCTGACTCTGACCGGATTTCTTTGGCTGATTTTATCCTGCACAAATTCAATGCAACAACCAACCGGCGGAGAGGACCGTCCGGATATCGCTTCGTTCAGTAATGAAGACAGGATTACGACATACACTCAGAATCCGAGATACTGGCAATTTAAAGGGGAGCCGGTGCTGCTGCTGGGAGCCACTGATCAGGACAATCTCTTTAACCATCCCGATATCTGGCCATTCGGGCTGGAGTCGCATCTGGACCTGATGGTAAAAAATGGCGGGAATTATGTACGAAACACTATGTCGAGCCGCGATCATGGAAACCCTTGGGCTTTTGGCCGCAATGATGAAGGCCTGTACGACCTGACCACCTGGAGTGATGAGTACTGGAGCCGGTTTGAGAATTTTTTAGACCTGACTCTGGAGCGGGAAATCATTGTGCAAATTGAAATCTGGGACCGTTTTGATTTTGCCCGCGATCCCTGGCAGCTCAATCCGTTCAACCCGAAAAACAATGTAAATTACACAGCGGATGAAAGCGGCCTTCCTGAAGAGATCGAAACACATCCCGGCCAGCGTGAAAATCCGTTTTTCAGAACTCCGCCTGATTTTGAGGATAATCCCATCGTACTTGATTTTCAGAACGCCTATTTGGAGAAACTCCTGAGTATATCTCTTCCATATCCTCATGTGCTCTACTGTATCAGCAATGAAACCAACGAGTCGCCTTTATGGAGTGATTACTGGGCTGAACTAATCCGGGAGCGTGCAGAAGAGAACGGACTGACTGTTCACATTACCGAAATGTGGGATGCCTGGGACCTCTCCGATCCTGAGCATGATGCGACGTTCGACAAACCTGAGCTCTACACTTATGTGGACATCTCTCAGAATACACATCAACAGGGACAGACCCACTGGGACAACGCACAGCAGGTCCGAAACGAACGGCTGGCAGACGGGCAACGGCCCATGAACAATGTGAAAATTTACGGAGGCACCCATCACGGACACAGCTTTGAGGAGGGCACGAACAAATTGTGGCGTAATATTTTTGGCGGATTTGCATCTTCCCGTTTTCATCGTACTTCAAATCCATTTAATCCATCTGGAATCGGGCTGAATCCGCTTGCGCAGATTCAGCTTAAAAGTTTGCGAATGTTTACCGATGAGATGAATCCGTTTGAAAGTGAACCGGCAAATCACCTGCTTTCGAATCGGGAGGAGAACGAGGCGTATGTATTTTCGGAGGAAGGCAGCCTGTATGCAGTCTATTTTCCAAATGGAGGAACAGTAACGTTGGATACCTCTGCTGCTTCGGGCAGTTTCACTCTCAAATGGATGGACATCATGAAAAGCGAGTGGCAGGAGGAAATACTGCTTGAAGAGGCAGATACTGTGGAATTAACAGCTCCATCGGATGGTCCCTGGGCTGTATTGATTCGTTGAATAAGAAATTATTAAATAAAAAAGGAGTGTCTGCTGTGAACAGTTTGTATGCAATCAGTCAATTTAGATTTTTGAAAATAACATCGAAAAGAGTTGAAACGGTTTCTGAACAGGAAAAAGAATGAAAAAACTTACAGATAAAACGGCCATTATAACCGGAGCAACCAAAGGAATGGGACGAGCTATTGCTGAGCGGTTTGCCGAAGAGGGCGCAAGTGTGGTAATGGCAGGCCGCAGCTCGGATTTGGGAAACGATGTAGTGGAAACGATCAGAAAAAAAGGAGGGAATGCTCTGTTTGTAAAAACCGATGTTCGTAATCAAGAAGAGAACAGGGCTCTGGTTGAAGTTGCCCTGGAAGCTTTTGGGAGTGTAGACATTGTGGTAGCCAATGCCGGGATGCTGGGACTTGGGTCACTCACTGAAGTACCTGTTGAAACCTGGCATAAAACGCTGGATACCAATCTGAATTCAGTGTTTTATTTGCTGAGGGAAAGCATTCCGCACATGCAGCAGAAGGGCGGAGCAGTCGTGGTTACCGGCTCCATTGCCGCGCATAAAGGGTTTCCCAATCACGCCGCCTATAACGCAAGCAAAGGTGCGGTTCAGGCTCTTGTGAAGCAGCTGGCTGTGGATTATGCACCGCAGGTCCGGGTCAACCTGATACAACCCGGAGCGGTGGATACAGAGCTGTATCGTTCTTCAGCTGTTGCCTTTCCCAATGCTGATACCATCCTTGATGAAGTACCGGGAAGTCTGCCCATGAAACGAGTGGGCATTCCTGAAGATATCGCCAAAGCGGTTCTCTTTTTGGCCAGTGACGATGCTTCCTGGATCACCGGAACAGTGCTGACTGTGGATGGAGGCGCTTCGGCTGCAGGTTAACTGTTTCGGTTTTGAAATGAAATTCTCAGTGTCCATCCCGGGAGCTGAGTGTGATGATTGAACGAAAGAGTCCGCCCTGGAGCTGTCCTCACCAATATCCACCGGTCTGTTTTGATAAATGTACCTGCAATAAAGCCCGCACATCCACCAATTAACGCTCCAGCCAGTGTATTTGAAATGATCACTGCTGCTTTGTCATCATAAAGGCAATATTCTTCTGTATCGCACTTCTCGTAAGCGAATGATGCGGCTGCTCCCAATAAAAGGCCACCTGACACTCCGCCAATCAGCATTCCTTTAAAACTGTTCCTTTTTCTGCCTTGGCTTACATAAGCTCTTCTGACCGAATGAACAGGAATCCGATAGTCCTGGTTGCTGCTGTGGATATATATTTCGGACGGATTTAAATTATAAACTGTACCGGTCACTTTTATCATATCCGGGACAGTTGTTTTGATTTTGACTCTGTCTCCTTCTTTTAAATTTAAATTTTGACCAAATACCGTGAAGGGCATCAGCCATAACAGACAGATCCAAATGAACCCTATTATCATCACCTTAATCCTTCTTGAAATTTGTACTTTAAAGCCTGATGCAATCAATTAAACCAGAAGTGTGGTCAACCGGTGAGTCGCCGGCAAAGAAGCTGTGCCGGTTTATTCTTCCCAAAGATTTATACAGAAATTCATCTCATCATTGGAACATTAAGAAATAAATATGGTTTCGGCAATAGTTCCAGGCCACCAGGAAAAAAATGGGATCTGATAGAAGGGCAAAAGCAAAAATGACACCACCGGAATTTAAACCCAGATCTAAACCGCATTTCTCAGTACACCGTGAAAAGCCTCGGGTCTTCCGCAGGTAAGACAACAAACCTACTTCAATCGGCATCATTTGTTATACAATTTTTTCTAAAAATGGTAATTTAACATGTGGTAAGATGGGGTACCTTCTTATCAACGGTTCGATGCCCATGACTCTAACCGATTGATCCACCATTCCCATTCTTTGTTTGCCCCGGCTCTTCCGCCTTTTACGCCTCGTGCTTTTGACCATAACAGCATAAAAGCTCCGGACACAATTCCGGCTTGTTCCAGTTGCTGCCATAATTCCTCATCCAACGAATAACCCAAATGTGTTTCCAGCATGGAGCGATATTTGAGCAGAACAGTTTCTTTAGAATCTGCCAGTCTCGATGCAT
>SLGL01000350.1 GCA_007123785.1 Balneolaceae bacterium | reverse complement strand
GGTCCAGTACAGTGGATTCCAGCCCGATTTTTGAATTTCCCCCGTCCAAAATGTGTATCTCATCACCAAAATCTTCGCGAATGTGTTCTGGCCTTGTGGGACTGGGGCAGCCGGACCGGTTGGCGCTGGGTGCCGTGAGCGGGCCGGTTTTTTCAATCAGTTTTTGTGTGAGCGGGTGATCGGGTATTCTCACAGCTACGGTGTCAAGCCCGCCGGTTACGATGTCTGGAACGATTGGCTTTTTTTTAAAAACGATAGTCAGCGGCCCCGGCCAGAATACTTCGGCAAGTTTGAGTGCGGCTTCGGGAATTTCTTCAGCAAGCATTTCGAGCTGAGAGATGTGGCTGATATGTACAATCAGCGGATTATCGGGCGGACGGCCTTTTATCTCAAACGTTTTTTTTACAGCACTGATGTTGAATGCATCTGCTGCCAGGCCATAAACGGTTTCAGTAGGCACGGCAACTACATCACCTGCACGAATCAGCTCCACGGCTTTTTGAAACGATCGATTCATGCAAGTGTCTCTGCTTTCTCAACCGTTTCGGCTTGTAATTCCCGAAGGTATCGGATCGCCTCATCCACTCCAGCAATATTATTAATGACAAACGTAACTGCATCATTTTTCTGAACCACCTGATAAGGAAAGCTGTCGTTAGACTGAATACGGTTCAGAAGCTGCTGGAAGAGGCCTTCATCATAAAAGTGGGTACCGGTTTTAGTGTTATTTTCAGGGCAGGCAAGCCACATCCGGTCTGCACGTACTGTAATCTTTTTCAGAAAGAGCCGGGAACCAAAGTATTTCAATAAAGCTGCTTTTAACAGGTTTATGCCGCTCTCCGGCAGTTCACCGAAGCGGTCGGTGAGCTCTTCCCGCCACTCTTCAATCTTTTCCGGCGAATTGGCTTCAGAAAGTTTGCGGTAGAGGTTCAGTCTCTCCACACTGTCCTGTACATAATTGTTGTCGAGGTAGGCAGAGTGATCAAATTCTATTTTGGTTTCAGGGAAATCGACCTCTTTTGGTTCGTTTTTGAACATCGACTTGTACTCTGTCTCCTTTAGCTCACGTACTGCATCATCCAGGATTTTTGTGTACATTTCAAACCCGATGTCAGAGATGTAACCACTCTGTTCTGCGCCGAGAATATCCCCGGCCCCCCGGATATCGAGATCGCGCATGGCTATATTAAATCCGGAGCCGAGATCAGAAAATTCTTCAAGTGCGGTAAGTCTTTTCCGGGCTTCGGGTGAGAGTGCGTTGACAGGGGATGTGATCAGATAACAGAACGCTTTTCGGTTCGAACGGCCCACCCGCCCGCGAAGCTGATGAAGTTCGGAAAGTCCAAAATTATTAGCGTTGTTGATGATAATGGTGTTGGCATTTGAAATATCGATGCCGTTTTCTACGATATTGGTGGATACAAGTACATCAAACTTGTAAGTGTAAAAATCGCGGATAATTTTTCCAAGCTGTGATGCTGGCATTTGGCCGTGGGCATGACGCACCCGGGCATCGGGCACCAGGTCATGAATCATTCCACTGACCTCCTCAATATTTTTCACGCGGTTGTGGATGAAAAAAACCTGTCCGCCCCGCGATGTTTCCTGGATAATCGCATCGCGAATCAGTTCCGAATCAAAGCTGTGAATTTCGGTGTAGACCGGCTGCCGGTTAGGCGGGGGTGTGTTAATAATGCTGAGATCGCGTGCTCCCATTAGTGAAAATTGCAGGGTTCTCGGGATCGGTGTGGCGGTTAGTGTGAGTACATCCAGTGTGGCCCGGAATCCTTTCAATTTCTCTTTCATAGTTACGCCAAAGCGCTGTTCCTCGTCTATTACCAGCAGGCCGAGGTCTTTAAACTTCACATCTTTCGAGATAATGCGATGTGTACCGATCAAAATATCGGTTTTACCTTCAGCCAGATTTTCGAGGATTTTTGTCTGTTCGGCTTTGGAACGGAACCGGGAAATTACATCCACTTCAACAGGAAAATCTTTCATTCGTTCGCTGAAGGTTTTAAAGTGCTGATCGGCCAGGATGGTAGTGGGAACCAGCACAGCCACTTGCTTCTGGTTCATCACTGCTTTGAATGCTGCCCGGACTGCCACCTCGGTTTTTCCGAAGCCTACATCTCCACACACAAGCCGGTCCATGGGCTGGGATGATTCCATATCGCTCTTGACTGATCGGATAGCTGACATCTGATCGGGTGTCTCTTCAAATTCAAACCGGGCTTCCATTTCGGTCTGCCAGGAATTATCGGGGTCGAACTCAAATGCTTTTTGTGCTTTTCGCCTGGCATAGAGTTCAATCAGGTCTTTGGCAATATCTTTAACTTTTTTCTTGGTCGATGCCTTTTTCCGTGCCCACTCGCCAGAGCCGAGCTTAGTGATGCGGGGCTGTTTGCCCTCTTTGCCCGAATATTTTTGCAGTTTGTGAAGGCTGGTAACATTCACATACAATATTGAGTCTCCCTGATATTTGATAACGGCAGCTTCCTGAACGCTGTTGCGTACTTCAATTTTTTTGAACCCGGCAAACTTTCCGATGCCGTAATCCACATGAACCACGTAATCGCCGATATTCAGGTCTTTCAATTCTTTGAAGGAGATGCCTCCGCGAACCCGCTTCCGTTTGATTCGAGGCCGGTGGTAGCGGTTGAAGATCTGATGGTCGGTTAGCACATTGATATTCTGATCCGGAAGCAAAAATCCTTCATGCAGATTCTGGATGATCACAAAATAGTCGAATTGATCGGATGGTTCACCCAGTAACTCTTCAAACCTTTCTTTTTGCGTTTCATGATCTGTGAGGATGAACGTTCTTTTCCCTTTGGCCGTCTCATTCTTTATAAATTCACGCAGCAGCTTAAAGCTGCCGTTGAAAGAGGGGTGAGGAGACGTATTTGCTGAATAATCTGTATCATGCTGAACGGATGCATTGAAGCTGCCGAGGGTGATTAACCGATATCTTTCAAGGGAAGCGGACCATTCATCCGGTGAAAGAAAGTGAAATGATGGCGGTGCAATTTCGTCTTTTTTTCGTTCCTGAAAAAACTCTTCTGCCTTTTGATAAAACTGCCCGATCTCTTCACTGAGTAAATCAGCGTTTTCGAGCACCATCAAAGTATTTTGGGGCATATATGAGGTGATGGGCTCTTTGTGCCCGTTTTCGGAAAATCCGGCATTGGGCACCAGGCGGGTCTCATCCAGAAAAGTGATGGAGCGCTGAGAGTCGGGATCAAATTCCCGAATCGAATCGATTTCATCCCCAAAAAATTCAATCCGTACCGGGTATTCGCCCGAAAAGGGGAACACATCAAAAATACCACCCCGGATGGCAAATTCCCCCGGTTCATCCACAAATTTGGTGGAGGTGTAGCCTTGGTCAGTTAACTTTTCAGCAAGCTTCTTTGGTGGAATCTGATCGCTCCGCTTCAATTCAATGGAAGATTGATGAAATTTTTCGGCGGGAATCAGTTTTTCGGTGATGGCATCGACTGATGCTACGATTACAGATGCTTTACCGTCGTTCAGCTTTTCCAGTACTTCTGATCTTTGAACCATGACCGACATATCCACAACTTTCTCATTGTCGTATGGTTTGCGTCGGGTGGGTGGAAAAAGGTACACTTCGGCAGTTCCAAGCTGTTCAAAATCGGAAGCGACAGATGCGGCGCGTTCAAAGTCTTTAGCTACGTAGAGGAGCGTGGTTCCCCTGGAGTAGAGGTCAGCGAGCAGAAAAAATGGTGAAGAACCGGTCAGTCCTTTCAGATGAATATTTTTTTTGGTATCGAGCAGGGCCAGAAGCTCATGTGCAGGAATTTGCTTGAGAATAGCCGATGAAATGTCAGTAAGCATAAAAAATCAGTGATATGTATTCAGGAAAGATGTTTGTGTAAGGCTTGAACTGCATGATTCATCAAAAAGTTTATTTGGTGTAACTTACTGATGAATAAAGTAATAAAGCCAGTTAATTCTTTTTGTGAAGGACACAGGTTTTAAAATAGCGGTGAACGCGTAAAAAAACGTTCATTCAGGAAGGCCAGTGCCAGAAACCCCAGCCCTGTAAGAAGATACGCGGGGTAGTGGTCCTGGTAATCCACATAAATAATTTCTTCGATTTCGGTCTGTTCAAGGCGGTCGATTTCACGATACACTTCGATCAGTTCATCAAGGTCGGTGGCACGCCAGTACTGTCCTCCTGTTTGTTCAGCAATCTGGATCAGCATATCTTCATCAATATGAACCTGTACGTTTTGATATCGGCGTCCAAAAATGGGATCATCCACAGGATAGGGGGCTGTACCCCTCGATCCTATACCCAGAGTGTAAACTCGAATGCCCATTGTGGCAGCCATTTCACCGGCAGTAATCGGGTCAATTTCACCGGCGTTATTCATCCCGTCGGTCAACAAAATGATGACTTTGCTATCAGCGTTACTTTCACGAAGCCGGTTGATTGACGTTGCAATTCCCATTCCGATAGCAGTCCCGTCGCGAACCATGCCCAGATCAACCGTTCCGAGCAAGTTTTGAACGAGGGTGTGATCGAGCGTGGGCGGAACCACGGTAAAACTTTCCCGGGCAAATACATTAATTCCGATCCGGTCGGTTTCTCTTTGTTTGATGAATTCGGAAGCCACTTCTTTTGCGGCAATCAGGCGATTGGGTTCAATATCTTCGGCCAGCATTGAAGAGGAGATATCGATGCTGATCATGATGTCGATCCCTTCGGCATTACGCTCTACTGATGTATTTTGCAGTTGAGGTCGGGCCATGGCCACAATCATGAAAACATATGCAGCTATATAGAAAAGAGGGGTAGCCCAAACCAAAATGGCCCTGTAGTTCCCCGGAAGGTTTTTCAGGGGCATGACAGAAGAAAATGTTAGAGCAGCATTTTTACGAGAAAAATAGATCCAGAATCGATATGCGATAAACAGCGGTATCAGTATAAGAAGCCAGAAAAATTCCGGATTGGCCCAGGTCATCTTAAACGTTTTCTTTTTTTGAGATTTCAGATATGGTGTTGTCTTTGATGATACCGTGATCTACTTCATACCTGTACTTCATATATTTAATCTGTTCGTAGTTCACTACCTCGGCAGTTTCAATAAATTGTTTTGCCCGTTTATAAACAGAAACAGCTTCTTCTGTTCCGGGGTGGAAATTGGCAAATTTCACTATATCGGCTTCATTCAGAACCTTTCTTGTAATTGTTATAATTTCAGACGGAGCCAGTTCCTTTTGAAGTTCCTCGTTGATTTCTCTGGTGGTCATTTCCAGGGCGGGAAATTCATAAATACGTTTCAGGTAGAGTCGTATTGAATCACCCAAACGAATATAAAACGTTTCAAACTCCTCTTCTGTATGCAGAGATTGTACATCAGCAAGTTTTTCAATCTCTTTTTTGAGATCATCCAGAGGATTGCGGAAAGGATCTGGTAAAGGGACTGGTTCGGTTACAGGTTCAGGCTCTCGTTTTGTGTACCACCGGTAGAAAAGATAGGCGGCAATAGCAAAAAGCAAAGCAGCTAAAATGTAGGGCCACCAGTTTCTGGCAAAGTCGAAAATCGGTTTCAGGGGGCGAAATTCCTCATCACCTTCAGCAAGTATGGTTTTGAAGAAAAGGGGTACCGGCGTTGTGTAAAGTGTAGTATCGCTGCCCTCGTACTCAAGTTGAATTTCTTTTCGGCCGATCGTTGAATTTTCAACGCCGAAAAACTGAAGCGTGTAAACCAGGCTGTCGCGGCGCTCTGTAACCTGATACCTCTCTCGGGAAATCATTTCAAATTCGTTTTCGAAGTCCTCTTCAACAGGGAAACTGATGGCATCGTACATTCCATCAAAAACAATAGTATAGTTAAACCGGTCTCCAACCTGAAGTGAGTCTCTGTCAACATAAGTGTGAACACTTTGAGCAGAGATATTCGATGATAGCGCCGTAATGATGAAAACTAAAGTACAAATGAAAGGTTTAAAAAACTTCAATCCGGGATATCTGTTAGTGCCTGTCTGTTGCATTGATTATAGCCTGCATTTTCCACCCTCATTAGTTGATTGGATTTATCGCTAACATACAACCAAATTTTCTGGTAACTGGTGAATTTTGCAGAAGCAGAAGTAGTATAAGTTTTAAAACAAGTTTTTAAGATAACAAAAGCAAAAACGAATTCTTAACCGGTTTTCTTGTAAAAAAACTTTGCTTTGATTATGATGTAATGATGTTTTGTTTTATTTTTGCGCATCATCTACATTTACATTGCTCTATAAGCAGATACAGGCTATAACTTACTAACCACTTAACATCAGATGCTCAAAAAACTGATTGCCTTTGCTATCCTACCAACTGTAATTGCTGTCCTCATTATAACCTCCGGTAATCAACAAGTCAAAATTTCTGAAACCAACCTGGTTACGATTGATGAATTTTACGAAATTCCCGCGCTCCCTGCAGTGGATACGTACGGTATGGTTATGGAAGATTATAGAGTTGTTGAAGAACGGATACAGAGAAATGAATCGCTTTATATAATTCTAAGCAGGCACGGCGTTACTCGCGAAACCATTCACTATATCCAGCAGGAGGCAAGCGGAAAAGTAAGCCTCAACAGGATGCGGCCCGGGCAAAAATACCGGGTGTATATAAACAAAAACGGAGCTTCGGCATTTGTTTGGCACCGGTCGGCACAAGAATATACTACCATTACCTGGGATGATGAAATTACCGTTGAAAACGGAACTATTCCGGTTGAAACTCAAATCGCCACAGTTTCAGGCACCATCCGCAGTTCGTTGGCCAATGCGATCAGCAGCCAGGGAGTTTCACAGCGGCTTGTGGTTGAGCTCGCAAATATATACGCCTGGACAGTTGATTTTTATGGGCTCAGGTCAGGAGACCAGTTCAGGGCTGTTTATGAAAATCGCTATGTGAACGACGAATATATTGGTATCGGACAGATAAAAGCTGCCGAATTTGAACATCGCGGAAATGTGCTTCGTGCCTATTTCTTTCATAATGGTGAACAAGGCGGGTATTATGATGAAGAAGGGAACAGTATGCGGCGTGCGATGATGAGAGTTCCGTTTGAATACAACCCTCGTATCAGCTCCGGTTTTTCCCACAACAGAATGCACCCCATCCTGAACCAGCGACGCCCCCACTACGGAACCGATTATGCAGCCCCAACAGGCACACCGATTCTCGCTTCTGGAGACGGTGTTGTAACCGAAGCGCAACATCGTGGTGGAAATGGGAATATTGTACAAATACGTCACAATAGTGTGTATCGAACCGCTTATCTGCACATGAGCCGTTTCGCTTCCGGTATCCGGCCCGGTGTTCGTGTACAACAGGGCCAGGTAATTGGTTATGTTGGACAGACCGGACTTGCCACAGGGCCTCACCTCTGTTACAGGCTTTATAAAAATAACACTCCAATTAATTCTGTAACCTACGACTTTCCGCCTGATGAAGGCCTTGGGGATGAGTTTATGGATGAATACAGAGCTGAAGTGAAGCGGCTGGATGAAATGCTCGACGGTCTTTTAGACTCTTCGAGGCCATTGGCTGGCTTGTATTGATTTAGTTTTTTAAAAATAATTAAAGCCGACATTTACTGCACCTGACGATTATCCATGATGTTGTAAACAAGCTTCCAATCCAGGGACAAACTATTTAATGACCTTTTCCATCTAATGTCATGTAAACGATCAAAAGGCGGGAAAACCCGCAATGTTTTTTCTTCAAAAAGG
>SLGL01000046.1 GCA_007123785.1 Balneolaceae bacterium | reverse complement strand
TGCACTATCAACCCGAATACTCTCTTGAAGAGGGTATTTCCAGAACTCTCAGATGGTATAAACAACACAAGTGGCTCTGAAATTTATGACCGAAAAAATTAACAAAATTCTGCTTTTTGCTTTTCTGTTTTTCATCGGCTCACTGTCCTCGGCAGATGCACAGTTGCTCAAAGACCTCAGCCGTCAGATCGAAATTCCCAATATCAAAAATATAAACAGCACCGAAACCCATCTTTATGCACTTTCAGATACTGAAGGTCTTGTTGTGTTTCGCGCTTACAGTGATTCGCTGCAATGGCTCTACTCCTCCACCGGTATGCAGGAGCGGGGGCACATACTCGAAAGCGACATTCGGTTTGCCTATCTTTTCGGTAATAACCGCCGTCTCACTGTTATTGAACCAACTTCGGTTTTGGGGGTTTATTCATCCACAGTTCTTCCAGCGCAGCCAAGGTCCGTTAAGCGAATCGGCCTGCAGTTATTTATTGCGATGGGACAGAATGGACTCGGTAAGTTAAGCCTTGAAACGCCCGAAAGTGTCGATTCTGAGGTTACATTTTTAAGTGATGAAGCTAATGTGATTGACCTGGCCAGCGACCATCAACAAACTCTCTATGTGCTAAAAAATGACAGACAAATTTCCATCTATGAGGTAGATGATGATTCCGCAGAGAGGCGGGAACAGGTAAATATAGACCGCTCACTTGATCGCCTATTCCTCGCAGGTAACGAGCTGATTGGCACCGACAGTAACGGCACTGTTTTTCTGATCAATTCTGATGGTAATACGCGCACAGTAGCACGGGTTTCCGGATCAGTGGAACGGCTGAACATCTGGAACGATAAATTGTTTGTCCGTACCAATGATGCTGAGCTCTGGACCGGCTCCATGAACAGCGATCTTGAATTGTGGAAATCAGAATCGGAGGCTGGCAACTTCTTTAGCATTTCTGAAGGCGAACTTTGGGTCTCTGAATATAATTCAATTGCACCGGTGATTGCCCGGGATGATGACACTTCCGCGGCATCAGGTGAATCCGGCCGATTTTCACTGCGATCCATCTCTGATGTGGTTTTGCCAGCCGGACGGCCACTCATTTTACCTCTCGAGTTCAACGGAGATGTTGAACTCAGCCAGATATCATTTAGTTATAACGCACCTTTCGATAATGCACGCATTCGCGGAAAGACGTTTTTCTGGCAGCCCTCTGCTAATCAAACCGGCCGCCACCCGGTCACCATAACTGCAACTACAGCGGCAGGAGAATCGGATAATACATCTTTCACAATTGACCTGAGGTCCTTTAATGCACCACCACGGTTTACACCCTCTCGCCCTGTTACCGTTGCTGTGGGCGAAGAATTTGAACTTGAGATCACCGCCACAGATCCAGACGGGCGAGACCAGGAACTGATCCGCTACCTGGGTGTAGATATACCCAATGGTGCAGAAATTAGTGAGCAAACCGGGCTTTTTGTATGGACACCCAATGTCCGTCAGGTGGGTGAGCACAAATTTCAGGTGATTGCAACTGATCAATACGGAGCTGCCGCATCGCAGAATTTCACGATAAATGTGATTGAAATTGACGAGGGTGACCCCGACGCAGACGATATTTTCGATTCCGAATGAGCCAAAATTTTTCTGACTCCATTCTGAACTGGTACCAAAATAATAAGCGCGATCTTCCCTGGCGTGATACGGATGATCCTTACCATATCTGGGTATCGGAAATTATGCTTCAACAAACGCGTGTGGATACGGTGATTCCCTACTATCACCGCTTTATTGAAGCATTTCCAACCGTTTACAAGCTTGCACAGGCCAATCAGCAGCAGGTTTTGAAATGCTGGGAAGGGCTGGGATATTACAGCCGGGGACGAAATCTTCATCAGGCAGCTCAAACCGTGGTGGAACTGTTTTCAGGTGAAGTACCAACCACCTATGAAAAAATCACTTCCCTTAAGGGAATTGGTCCATATACGGCCGCCGCTATCCTAAGTATTGCTTTTCAAAAAAATTACGCTGTGGTTGACGGTAACGTGATCCGTGTGATAACCCGATATTTCGGCATTCGTGACGATATTCGCAAATCAACCACTAAAAAGCTTGTTCAGGATCATGTAGATGAGCTGATCCCCGAGAATCAACCCGGTGATTTTAACCAGGCAGTAATGGAACTTGGAGCATTAATATGCAAACCACAGAACCCGGAGTGTGAAAAATGCCCGGTTTCTGCTCATTGCATCGCCTTCAGCAGAGTAGAAACCGAATCAATTCCCTACAAATCTGCCGTTAAAAAAGTACCTCATCATCACATTGCTGTGGGACTGATATTGAATAAAAATAATGAGCTCTTGATTGCACTCAGACCAAATGACAGCATGCTCGGTGGATTATGGGAATTCCCCGGAGGTAAAAATGAGAATAATGAGTCACTCAAAGATACCGTTCAAAGAGAACTCAAAGAAGAATTGGAAGTTGATGTGGAAGTATTTGATAAATACCGCGACCTGAAACACGCCTATTCCCATTTTAAAATAACCCTTCATGCCTACTGGTGTCGGATTTTGAATGGTGTCCCCCGCCCAAAAACCAGCCAGAAACTGAAGTGGGTTTCCCTTGATGAAATTCGTGAATTTCCCTTTCCCAAAGCAAACAAAACTCTCATAGACAGCCTGAAAAAGCTTGATGACCAAAACCTGAGTAGATTTCTGAAACGATGAATCCAAGTCCGCCTCTCAGAAAACGCTCCCTGAAAGCTCTTTTTGAACTTAAACCTTACCTCGACCGAATCAATAATCAGGTTGAAGAATCAGGCTATATTCAACATGACCCGGTTCAGTTTATGCACGCTTTCTCTGCAAAAAAAGATATGGAAATTGCTGGTTTCCTGGCTGCTACGATGGCTTGGGGACGACGTGATATAGTTGTGGCAAAAGTCGACAATTTACTCAACCGCATGGATTATGCACCTTTCGATTTTATCATGAGCTACAGCCCGGCCCAATTCGAACGTTTCCGGACTTTCAAACACCGAACCTTCAAACCGATTGATGTTCATGGGTTAATTTCAGGGCTTCAGAATGTTTACGCACAGTATGAAGATTTAGAGGCTTTTTGGCAGCAATGCTATCACAAAGGAGTGCAAGAAAAGCGTCCGTTTCTGGCTGTTTTTCACAATGATTTTTTTAGTCTGTGCGATGACCTTGCCGATCGTACCAAAAAACATATTTCTAATCCCGAAAAAGGTAGCACCTGTAAACGGCTGTATATGTACCTGAGATGGGTCATTCGAAAAAACAGCCCTGTTGATCTCGGTATCTGGAATTTTATGGAAAGTTCCGACCTTCTGATTCCATTTGACGTTCATGTAGCACGCCAGGCCCGAAGATATGGTCTGTTAACCCGCCGTACTAACGATTGGAAGTCCGTTCAACAGCTCACCGAAACCCTGCGCATATTAAATCCAGATGATCCCGCCCGTTACGACTATGCACTTTTCGGAATCGGTGCACTCAAATACAAACTACCTCAACGTTTTCTCCTGAATCGAATATAGGGAGGCTTTGTAAAACCTTGGCATTATTCGACATTATGGGTCGATTTTATCTCCATTTCCCTCCGAATGAAGCATATGTGCAAATATTCCCGGATAAACTTTCAAGACTCACCTCTGGAATCATAGTAAGTGTTTGATCTTAATAGCTTCTGAACTCCTGAAAAAAACACTTGGTGAGTTGATCGGGTTAGACAAAGGACACAAAATAAAAATTGTGCCTTTGTTTGTTCCTTATGCAGATTTTAGGCATTTTACACGCAAAGTTCGTTACAAAATACTTCTTTCAGGTTAACAAGAAACCGTTATTCCGTTCGTTCTTTTTGACAGTTTCTTTAAACCATTACATCATTTCAATTAAATTAATAAAGCTCACTTTACACAGTTTGAAGAAAAAGAATGTGGAGTGTTCTGACGGGGCAATATTCAGTTCTGTGAAAGCTAACAGATTACAGATAAACGAATTTTATGGAAACGGCTAATAAGAATATCACAGTAGCCAGGCGAAGACTGGGACAGGCTCTTGTTGACGAAGGAATAATCACGCCCTCGGAGCTTGAAAATGTGATGAAGATTCATCAGTCCGAACCGGCATCCATCCGCAGGAGAATAAGTACAATCGTAGTAGATGATTTAAAGGCCGATCGCCACCGGGTCATGAAAGTAATAAGCCGACTCTATGCATTCCGAGAGGTGATGAAAAATGAAACACCTTCCGATTCACTGATCGATAACATCCAGAAATTGATGGATGAGCTTTCCGATGAGGTTGCGGATGAAATGATCCACCGCAAAACCATTCCTTACAAAGCAGATAAAGACCTGATTGTACTGGCCTGTGCCGATCCAACTGATCCTGAAGTTTCTGCACTTGCTGCGGGGCTCCCCTACAAGCTTTATGAGCTCACCTACTGCCGGTATGAAACCATCGAAAAAATCATTAATAAAGTATATGAGCAGAAAAATGAATTCCTGCGAATTCTCGATGAAATAGAACTTGAAGACCCCGAACTGGATATCCAGGAAGTTGATGAGGAAGAGCTCGATGCCGAAATCAACAAGAGCATGCTCAACTCTTTGGTTGAAGGAATGCTTGTTGAAGGAGTCAGAATGGGAGCCAGTGATATTCACATCATTCCCGGCAAAAGAAATGTAACAGATTTACTTTTTCGACTTGACGGACGCCTCAGAGTTTGGCATACTCAGCCCAATGTTAAACCAGAGGCCATTTCTGCAGTGGTTAAAGATAAAACACTGAATGTAGATCGCTTTGAAAGAGATTCCGCACAGGACGGTTACATTCAGCGAAGAATTGACAGTACGAACATCCGCTTCAGGGTTTCTATTTTGCCGATGGTAGGGGAAGAATTTGAACGAAAGTTTGAATCGATCGTAATTCGGATTCTCGACGATCGTAAAGTGATTACCGATCTGAACAAACTGGGTCTGCAGGAAAAAGCTCACGAAGATTTTTACAAAGCAATTACGAAGCCCTCGGGCATTGTAATTATTACCGGCCCCACAGGTTCAGGAAAATCCACTACACTTGTTGCTGCTTTGCATACAGTAATGAATCCGGAATTTAATGTGCTAACCATTGAGGAACCTGTAGAGTACCTGATTAAAGGTGCCCGTCAGCTTAAAATCTCTGAAAACATGACATTCGATCACGCTCTGCGGGGAATTTTACGCCACGATCCGGACATTGTTCTCGTAGGTGAGATTCGTGATTTGAAAACTGCAGAGGTTGCCATTAAACTTGCTAATACCGGCCATCTCACATTCTCCACTCTTCACACAAATGATGCACCCAGTGCAGTAGCCCGCCTTTTTAAAATGGGTGTGGAACCATTTTTAATTGCAAATGCCATTAACCTTGTGATGGCTCAGCGGCTTATCCGAAGGCTTTGTAAACACTGCAAGCGTCCCATCCGGAATGAGAGTAAACTGCATACTGCGATCGGCCTCGGTTTTACAGAACAGGAACTCAGTGAAAATACTATTTACGAAGCTGTAGGTTGTGACAAATGTACAAGCGGTTACGACGGACGGATAGCCATACACGAGGCACTCTATTTCGATAAAACCTTACAGAGGATGATTTTTGATGCGGGTGACGAAATTGATGAAGATGCCATACGCCAGTATGCAATTAAAAACGGTATGCTGACTCTGCGGGCGTCAGGCAGGCTGCGTATCATAAACGGCCTCTCTACTATAGAGGAGGTAATGGCCATTACGCTTGAAGATGCGTAATCATTGAATGATTTGATATTTATCAATCGCTGAATAAGTTATTAACCCGAATTCGATTATTGAAAAAGTCTCCCTTTTTCCCCTTTTTTCAGGAAGACTTTCATTAACAAATTCATTAATCGAACTCAGGTTATTAGCCATTTTTAAGTCGTTCAGTCAAATGACAGGCATTGGATGCATTTTTAGAAATAGTGATAAAAAACCTTATCACAAATGCAACCTGCGATTGCGCACTATTTGGTTTCGGCATCGATTAGGGATGGATTTTTATTAAAACTTTTAGTATTAAAATATTTTAATATTTTTTATATTTAATAATCAGGGTGCTGCAGATCGGAATGCCCGGCAGATTATTAAAAGTTTGAGTTTGTTAGTCAATTGTTTTTATGCTTTGGAAAATCCATTTCCGAAAATCATAAAAACATTAGTTTTCAAATTCAGTTTAAATAACCTTTCAATTTTGACAGGTATTTGCTGCCTTGGCTCCTGTTTACAGCTTATGGCTTAATTTGGGATGTAATTTATACTTTAGCGTTGGCCTCAGCAAGGTTTATGCAGATTGTAGCACTTACAGTTCAAAAAAGTACAGAACATAACCACAAACTACGGGTGCAGTATGCATCAAGGTGTGAAATAACAAATACATGGAACATCAAAACAGCGATATGCTGCAAAATGCACGTGTTCAGAAGATTCTCGAGGAAGTACCTTTACTATTCCGAAAATTTTCTCCGGATGATATCAGGGCGTTTATTCTCTGTGGTGAACTTGAAGAATACCGTCACGGGGATGTTATTGTGTCTGAAAATGATGGATTGATCGAATATGGATGTTTGATTACTGAAGGTTCGGCATCTCTGTATAGGGAAGATGTTTATTTCGGGACACTGAAACCGGGTAATTTTTTAGGTGAAACGTTCCTTTTCAGAAAAATAATTCCCGCAGGTACCCTCGTTGCCTCTGAGTCAACGGCAGTAATAAAGTTCGACCGAAAGGAGGTTCTTCAATTTTTTGAAACACGTCCCGACAGGCTTTTTAAACTTTTTATCGTAAACCTTCTGGAGCTTCAGAATCAAAAACTTATACAGGCTGGAAAAAAAATTCTCTACATTCATAAAAAGCTGATGCAAAATTCACAAATAGATTAAGTGCAAATGGAAGCCGTAGCCACACAAACTGTAAAATCCGCTTTAGACCGATACCTGTCTGATGTCCCCGAAGAGCTTAACAATATTGACCTGGCTCAATACCTGATCAATATTTTATTCGAAATGCCTTCTGAAGACCGGAAGATGTTTCGCAAGTATATTGAAACTTTTCTTAAGCAAATGGATCAACTGGAGGCTTCAGACATTGATCTTGGCGGAGAAGGATGTCAGGGTAAGATATGGTATCGTATACACGGAGTTAAAAGGCCCTGGCAACACAGTGAAGACTATTCATTTAACGAAACGAACCTTCTGCTTTTAAACTTAATGAGCGATGATCAGATGGAAAACCTGATCGTTAAGCGAAGTATCGATTTTTCTTTCTCGTTATTATCAGACAGGCACCGCCGTTTTCGTGGAACCATCTACTTTGACATGGACAACCTGGCCATGAATATGCGGCAGATCAGCAATGAAATCCGTCCATTTAAAGATCTTAACCTGCACCCCGAAGTAGCCCGCTATCTCAGCCTCAAATATCTTAAATATGGCCTCACATTGGTTACCGGTATTACCGGTTCAGGTAAGTCCACTACTCTGGATACTATCATTGATGCCAACAATCGCTCGGTTCGGGGTCACATTGTAATTGTCGCCTCACCGATAGAATTGATTCACAAACCTCAAAAGTGTATTATCCGCCACAGGGAAGTCGGTCGTGATGTTGCTACATTCCGGGATGGAATTGTTCAAGCTATGCGTCAAGACCCGGATATTGTTGTAATCGGAGAACTTCGGGATGATGTTGCCATCCGAAATGCTCTTGAAG
>SLGL01000126.1 GCA_007123785.1 Balneolaceae bacterium | reverse complement strand
TACGTCTTGTATATATACACTGGCTTGATGGTCATTGCACGGCTTATTTCTCTTTTCAGCAGGGATTTTCAAGCAATCACAAAAAGAAAAGTATCGGAAGCTCCAGTTTGGATGTATCATTTTCTATACTTTTTAAATGTGGCATTTCTGTTTTACGGCACTTTTTACTTAACAGGAACAGCCTGGCTGTTTATTTGGGGGGTGGCCTATCACGTACACCTTCAGACAAAACAAAACTAATAAACCTCCGTTGGTTTGTGTGATGTTACTACGAATCTGCACAACCGTACTTCTTTGTCTGATTGCAAGTCAATTAGCCGAAGCTCAAAGATCGGGTGAATCTGATCAAATTGGCATTTCTGCGGCTTATTCGCCCACTTCTTTTAAAGCCTGGGGCACTATTCAAAATACCCGGCAATTTTATATCAATGCGGAGTTCAACCACACTTCCATTTCTTTGGGAAGAACTGAAATGCAAGTTGGCAGCGGGGTGATTCTGACAGGGTGGATCCGATTTCCAAGCAATGGCATCAGTGGCCCTAAAGAGAGCCGCACCGGTTTTGGACTGGCTCCACTCATTATCAAAGTTCCATTTTCACAGCAACGGCGCACACCTTTTTTTACAACTTCGGCTGGCATGATTATGACTAACATACATTTCCCAAATCATCTCGGCAGCCGATTTAACTATCTGCTCGATGCAGGTTTGGGATATCATATCCAAGTATCCGATAACTATGGGCTTCAGGTAGGATATAAAATACACCACTTATCCAACGGAAATCAAAGCCTGGAAAACCCCGGTATTGACTCTCATATGTTTTTTGCCCGGTTTCTGTTTGATATTTGATTATTCCTTTTGAAATGAATGCCTGATCTAATCGTTTTGTTTATATCTCTACCTAATTTGGAATTATGCAATCAAAAATTACAGTTCTGCTCAGTTTCTGGGTATTCTTTATTCTTGCAGCCTGCCAATCAGACGGACAGAGCCAGGTTGTATCCCAGGAAGATCATCTACATCTTCTTAACCAAATAACCTACGAACAAGCTATGGCCGACTCAGACAACCAGGAGAAAGTGGTTCGCACCGAAGAGGAATGGCGAAACCGGCTGTCAAACGAGGAGTACCGTGTTTTGCGTAACAAGGGCACCGAAATTCCTTTTGTGAATAAATATAACAGCTTATATGAAGATGGAATTTACGTCTGCAAAGGATGCGGTCAGTCCCTCTTCCACTCCGACACCAAATACAACAGCCGCACAGGATGGCCGAGTTTCTGGAAACCCATCCGTGAAGATGCTGTGGATGAAAAAGAGGACCGAAGTTTCTTCATGGTACGCACTGAAATTGTATGCAGCCGCTGCGATTCACATCTCGGGCATGTATTCGACGACGGGCCACGCCCTACCGGCCTTCGGTACTGCATGAATTCTGCTGCCCTGCATTTTGTCAGCAAAGATGAAGCTGTATCCGAACAGTGAAATAATAATCTTACGCTATACAGATTCTATCCGGAATTCTGTAAAAATTTTACAGTGATACTATTACTTCATTTGATTCTCACACCAAACTCTTTTCTTTCAGAATGAAATGGTTTGGTCTGTCATACCTGCAAAAAATCTCACTGCGGATTATTGACCGGCCTAAATAAAATTTTATTCTGGAAACTATGAAGTTTTTCTCATTTGTTGATCCGCTTGTAGCACGGTGGATGGCAAAACACGGAATCAACTTTTTAAGATACAGTGTCGGGTTGATGCTTACTTCTCTTATAACTTTTCAGGAATTTTCTTCTGCTCTGCGTACCTTCATCCGTACTGGCTTTAAAAATATTAATCCGAAATACAGTGATGGATAGCACACCCAATAACCGGAGAGCACGTAAACTCTTCGAAGCTAAATTTGACCCGCGACTAAAGACGTACTCTTATGCCGGTGGAATTGTAATGCTGACTATTTCTGTGGTTGGGATTGTTCTGCTGCCGCTTCTGCAGGAAATCCATCAAACCCTGAAAAATATTGAGAAGAAAGTGGGTAAATAGACAAATTAGCGCCTCTATTTTTGAAAACCCGATTCCTGAGTTCGACGTTAAATTGTAGTAATGGTATTCCCCTCCTTCGTAAGAGCCTGCTCCGGCCAATCGGAGAGGAGTTGAAATACATAAATGTCTTTTTATAAATTGATCTCAGGTCTGATGATTTTATAAATGGTGTTACTCTGCGGATTTTTCATGGCAATGAATTAATATCTAAACCCTGGACAAAACACTCAATGCAAAATGGTTTTTTGAACAATTTTCCGATTGTAGATTTTAAAGAGTACCATCACAACTGCCCACTGTAAAATCACGGTAGCTACAGAAAACGGGCTCAGCGGATTGTACCAGGTATCAGGTGCAAAAGCTGTGGCGCTCAGATAAATCCACCAAACAAGCAGCGTTACCACTTCTACCGGAATTACATATTTCAGGATGAAAGTCCACCATTTGCCCAGTTTCACTTTGCTCTCTTTGGTGTTGACAAGAGTTTTACGGAACTTTTCAGCACCAAAGGTAATAACGGCAAATGAAATAAAACCGCCGGAAACCATCAACCCAACTCCCCATACAAAATCCTGATTGGCAAATATGTTGAGTGAAATCGCCGAAGGAAGGCCAAACAAAAATCCGGCTGAGCAAACTGCAATAGTGGCTTTGGTACGGGTGATGCCCATATCCACGAATACTTTCGTGGCCAGTTCTATCATCGATATCAGCGAACTGAATGCGGCAAAGGTCAATCCCAGGAAAAAGAGAATGGCAAAAATCTCACCCCCGGCCATCCCGCTAAAAAGCTGAGGCATCCACATAAAGGTGAGCCCGGTGGAGGCAGGCCCGGATGTTTGCATCACTTCCAGAATTTCGCGGTCACTCATCTGTGAACCGAGCATGCCAAAAACAGTGGAAAATATAATGACAGCCGCCATAAGGGACACGAGATTATTCCCAATACCGGTTTGAAAAGCACTGATGGTTATATCATCGCGGCTGCGCATGTAGGCTCCATAGGTCAAAATCAGCCCCCAGGCTGCGCCCGTATCCCATGCGTTTTGTGTGAGTGCCTCCAGCCAGAGGCCTGGTTCTTTAAGCGTAGACCAATCGGGTGTAAACAGGTATGCAATACCCGCACCACTTCCGGGTAGTGAAATCGCTTTGATCAGCGAAATAACCAAGACCAGGAGCAGCGACGGAATCAAAATCATGTTGATCCGCTCGATGCTCTTTACTCCCTTCAGAATTACAAGCCCGCCAAGAAAAATCATCAGCGCATGGAAAATGGAGGGAAGCGTGGAACTTTGAAACCCGGTCCAGACCATGTCGGCCTCTTCCACAGTCTCAGGCAAAACATTGATAACCGATTCAATCAGATAATACGTACACCATCCGGCCACCACACTGTAGTAAAACATGATCGCCGTAGCCACAAACCCGATAAAAGAACCCATCCAGGCAAACCGTTCACCTGCCATTTTGATGAATGAGCCGATCACTCCCCTCCGGCCATTTCTACCAATCCCATACTCGGCAATAATTAGCGGTATGGACCAGATAAACAGAAAAGTTACCCATGCAATAAGAAAGGCCCCGGCTCCGTCATCCCCGGCATTCTGTGCGGCAATTCTCGGAAACCGCCAAATATTTCCGGTTCCAACGGCAATTCCCAGCACACTTAAAATCAGTCCCCATTTTGTTGCAAATCTTTCCTTGCGAACACTGTTCTGTTGAGCCATAAAAGAAATTCAGAATTGTAAGCAAACCGTTTTGTTAATAACCATTTTTAAAGTCAGATACAAATTTCTAAACTTTCCTTACTTTTTAAAATTACTTTTGATTTTTTTTGATTTTTTCCACTGTCACTCTTTTTTAAATTGGATTGAACGATTTTGCAACGGATCAGATTTTCAATGAACATACCGTTCAGTAAATCTCTGCCAAATCATGCCTTCTTCCTACATTCATCAGATCGAAACCGTTGTTCCCGATCACCTTTACAGGCAAGAGGAGGTCAGGGAGAAAATGAAAAATATAGTACAGGGTAGTGATCGGGACAAACGAATAATTCATCACCTTTACTCCAGATCGGGAATCGAAAAACGCTATTCTGTGGTAGACGATTTTCAGTCCGATAGTTCTCACTCACTTTTTTTTAACGGGCAGGGTTCATCACCCGGCACCCGCAGCCGCAATGACACCTATATCCGCGAAGGACGAAAACTGTTTATAAGAACGGCCCGGGAACTCATTGACAATTCTGTATTTCGGGCAGAAGATATTACTCACCTGATCACCGTTTCATGCACTGGGTTTTATGCGCCGGGACCTGATATTGATATCATTAAATCCCTCGCACTGAGTCCCTCCATTGAGCGTTACCACCTTGGATTTATGGGATGTTACGCCTCCATTCCAGCTCTCAAACTGGCCGACCAGATCTGTCGCTCCAATCCCGAAGCCAGCGTAATGATCGTTTCGGTTGAACTTTGCACTATTCACTTCCAGGCCCATCCCAGGATGGACAATCTTCTTTCGGCATCCGTTTTTGCCGACGGGGGCGCCGGGGCCATCGTGAGCAGCCGTAAACCAGAAAATCACGCCTATCAGATCGATGGATTTGCATCTTCGATCACAGAAAAGGGAGCCGGAGACATGGCTTGGTCAATCGGAGATAACGGTTTCAATATGGTGCTTTCAAACTACATCCCTGAGTTGCTCAGCAAAGGGCTTGAATCTTTTTTAAAACCAGTACTTAAACCTTTCGGCTTGAACCAGGATCAGATCGACCTTTGGGCGGTTCACCCCGGCGGACGGGCAATTCTGGATAAAGTCGAAAAAACTCTATCCCTGTCCGATGACACCCTGAGTGCTTCCCGAAAAGTGCTCTCCGATTTTGGAAATATGAGCAGTGCCACCATACTTTTTGTGCTGAAGGAATTCCTGAACCGGTCCCACTCCAAACCAAAAAACCAGACTCTCGCGATGGCCTTCGGACCGGGACTCACTCTGGAAGCTGCCCTCCTTACAACGACTATCGGATAAAATTCATCCGCTGTTTTGTATATTGCCACATATTCTGCTTTCGCTCCAACACATCCTTCCAAGATTATGGACCCACTCCTCCCTGAACGAAATAACCTGCTTACCGAGCGAATGGATGACCCGGCTTGCGACCGCGAACTGCTTTTTAATACGTACCGTCAGTTCAGCAAAATTAACCGCCTTCTTTCGGGGTGGAAACAAATCTATAGGTCCCGTATCAAACCAGAGATCCTGAGAAACGGCGGCAAAGCGTCCATATTGGACATCGGCTGCGGGGGAGGTGACATCATTCTTCATCTTTGTGAGTTATGTTCAAAAGACAGTTTTGATGTACAGTTTACCGGCATAGATCCGAATGAGCGTGCTCACCAATTTTTGTCTGAAGTGCAGGTGCCAGAGAATGTTCGTTTTATGCAAACTTCATCCCAAAACCTGGCCGACGAAAATTTAAAATTCGACATCGTGATCTCCAATCATTTGATCCATCATCTTTCAGCAGAACAACTGGATCAAATCTGCCGGGATGTGAGAATTCTGGCAAAAAAACGTGTCATTTTTAATGACATCGAAAGAAACCCGATCGGTTATGCCGTTTTTAAAACGATCGCTCCGTTTCTTTTCAAAAATAGCTTCATCGTGGAAGACGGGCTTACTTCTATCCGACGAAGTTACAAAAAAAAGGAACTTGAACAGGGACTTCCGAACGGCTGGCAGGTAAACAGACAAATTCCCTTCCGGCTGCTGGCTGAATTCAAAACTGAACCGAAATGAGTTCTTCGCCTGTTGATATCATCATAGCGGGCGGCGGTCCGGTCGGGCTTTACCTGGCCGGACGGCTCATTCAGAGAGGCTTCACCTGCCGTGTACTCGAAAAACGAAATGAACCGGATCGCCACTCAAAATCACTTGGCATCCACCCGGTTTCACTGGAGCTGTTTGATGAAGCCGGATTTGCAGAACAATTTCTCGAAGAGGGTCTGAAAATTAAAGGCGGCATCGCCTTCTGGAACCGGGAGAAAATCGGTACAATTCGTTTTGATGATTGTCCGCCGCCCTACCGCTACATTCTGGCCCTCCCGCAGTGGAAAACCGAAACGATCCTTGAAAACCGTCTCCGGTCACTTGATGAGCACGCACTTATCCGGGAAGCTGAGCTGCTCGATTTTACCAATGGAGACGATTCGGTCACGGTTACATTCAGTAAAGACGGAAAACAACATTCACTTACCTCATCCATCCTGGTAGGGTGCGACGGAAAAAACAGTTTTGTTCGAAATCATCTGAACATACCGTTTGATGGCAGCCCATACCCCGACTGTTACATCATGGGTGATTTCAGCGATAATACCTCGTTCGAAACGAATGCTGCTGTTTATCTGCATCGCGACGGACTGATTGAATCGTTTCCCCTGCCCGGGAAATTGAGACGCTGGGTGGTAAAAACTGAAACCTATATAGAAAAACCCGGTTCCGGCCAACTGGCTGCTCTCGTTGAACAGCGCATCGGCCACTCGCTATCAGGGATTAAAAATGTGATGATGAGTTCATTTGGTGTTCAGCATTTCCTGGCTCGAAGCTTTCATTCCGACAATGTATTGCTCGCCGGTGATGCTGCCCATGTGCTGAGCCCCATTGGCGGACAAGGCATGAACCTTGGCTGGCTCGATGCGGAGGCGTGTGCAGAAACAATCGGCAGAGCTATAAAATCGCCGGAAGATCAGCCTAAATTGTTTCAAAAATATTCCGGTGAAAGAAGAAAAATTGCCAGGCAGGTGGCCAAACGTGCCGAGATCAACATGTGGCTGGGTCGCAGGGAAACCTCTGGCCCACTGATGAAAAAAGTAGTTAAACTGATGGTAAAGAAACCGTTTTCTTCCCTTTTTGCCCGCATTTTTACCATGAGAGGCCTCGGGCGATGGTGGATTTGATAAGACTTAGCACGGAAATCTCACCAAGAAATTTTTTTCTCAGCAAGGCGAATATAAAATGGCAGCGGAATCGTACCTGAGTACGTTGAGCACGTCATTTTATATTTAACGCATATGAGGGACAAATTTCGCCGAAAATTCACCCTGTAACTTATTAGAACAAAAAAAATGTGTTTCAAATATATATATATCAACAAGTTAGAACGTTTAAATGTAACCTCCTGAGAGATGTCCGGGTTAGAATACTCTACGTGCTCCCAAATATCGCCCTGCCCAGTAACTCTGGCTGATATTTGAGATCATCACACCGGAAGAAAGTGAAGCGTGAAGAAAATCTCCCCCACTCATCGCAATACCAACATGCAGCACACCGCGGGATGTTCTAAAAAAAATCAGGTCGCCAGGCTGAATGGCACTTCGCCGGATTCCGGTACCGGCCTGTATTTGTTCACTTGTATGACGGGGCAGGTTCAGTTCAAAAAAGTCGCGAAATACAATTTGTGTAAAAGCCGAGCAATCTACTCCATTCAGACTGCTGCCGCCAAGCCTGTAGGGTGTTCCCTGCCATTCATTATGGGCAGAGTGGAGCTGCTGCTGAACGGAGCTGACTGCCTCATCCGTCACTACCGTCATCATGGGCGGGCGATCTGTGCTTCCCACAGGTGCCTGACTACCGGTTCTGTACACACCACATCCTGAAAGCAGGGCAGCTATCAAACCAAAAAGAAGAAAATGTAACAGAAATGAACTGTTCACTTGTTAAACTTTTGCAGATGATTGTTGTATCTTCGGAGACAATGCCGTCCCGGCTTGAATATATTACGATAAACTTCT
>SLGL01000492.1 GCA_007123785.1 Balneolaceae bacterium | reverse complement strand
TTGTCAGGTTTTTTAAAAAAAGCAATACACGTACTACATCAAACCTGCCCTCAGTATTTTAAGAATGTGGGCCTGCCCCTCAAAGCCTTGTGCGACGTGGGACCTGCCTCTCAAGGTCTTCGGTGGCCTGAGGGTTTAAAACCCAATTTGCTATCAAAATTTATTATAAAATGGATGATTCCTCTTCCTACAAGTTCTTGCTTTTTTTTTGATTTTTGTTAATATGTATATGCTAAATGAAACCTGGATATTTTACCAAGAGATCTCTGGGATAGTTGTCTTTCATTACAATACAATACGCATATCATTACTTGCTGTGATTCAACTGAAATTATATAAAATGTAAAAGCCATGAACCAATCCGAATTTTTTCTGCCATTTTTGATATTCCTGCTGCTTTTTTCCGCCTGTGAACAAGAATCTCCTTTCCCGGAGGATTCACTGATTCTGAGCAACGTAAATTTACTGACAATGGAAGACGAAGAAATTCTTAGGGGCCAGACAGTTGTTATCGTAGATGGACTCATCGAATGGATTGGCGCATCCGATGAAGCGATTCTACCCAACGGAGCTACCGTTATCGAAGGTGATTATTATGTGATGCCGGGACTGGCAGAGATGCACGGACATATACCAGGTGCAGGGCAAGGCCGACAATTTGCAGAAAATATGTTGGCACTTTATGTAGCCCAGGGGGTTACATTCGTGCGAAGTATGGCCGGTAATCCGCTGCATCTGGAACTTCGCGAAGCTGCGGAGCGGGGAGAGATTATCAGCCCCAGGATCATGTCTGCAAGCCCTTCCTTTAGCGGTGGCTCCGCACCGGATGTCGAAACAGCCCGTGCCAGGGTTAACGAACATTATGAAGCAGGTCATGACCTGCTTAAAGTAGCAACAGGCATGAGTCTGGAGGTCTTTAATGCCATGGTAGATGAAGCTAACGCTCTTGGAATCGAATTTTCCGGGCACATTCCCTTTTCTGTGGGCCTGCTCCGTGCCCTTGATGCACCTTACGGCACCATAGACCACCTGGATCGCTACATGGAATTTCTGGCCGGTGATCCGGAAGATCGGGAAGACCCGCCAACAATCTGGTTTGGCTATGATCTGACTCCACAGGTCGATGAAACCCGAATTACTGAAGCGACGCGACTGACAGTTGAAGCAGGTGTAGGTAATGCACCGACCAATACACTTCTGGAAAATGTTTTCAACCCGGACCTGTCAACTGAAACAATGCGTCAGTGGCCAGGTATGGATATCCTGCCTTCCGATATGGTGCAAAACTGGAGCGAACGTGTCGATGAAATTCGTTCTGTACCAGAATATGACCCCGAACAGGCCCGTCGTTTTCTCGAAATCCGCAAGCAGCTGACACGCGCCCTTTACGAGGAAGGCCCGGACCTGTTACTTCTCGGTGCCGATGCCCCGCAAATTTTTAACCCACCCGGCTTTTCGGTCCACCGTGAGCTTGAAATCAAGATCGATGCCGGCCTGACTCCATTTGAAGCACTGCGAACAGGCACGGTGAATGTAGGACACTACCTCGGTGAGGAAAACCTGACGGGCAAAGTGTTACCAGGTTTCAGCGCCGACATTCTGCTTCTCAGTGTCAACCCGCTGGAAACACTTCCCTTCGGCCACGCCATCGAGGGAGTCATTCGGCAAGGAGAGTATCTGAGCCGTGAAGAGATTGACGAACTACTGGAAGAGATCCGACACCGGCTGAACTGATTATATTCCATAATCACGATACCGGGTTTTCATACTCAGTCTGAATACAAATGATGGCGTCTTCGAAGACCTGAAAGAGTGCTGGAAGCACATTCAATTAGCAGCCAGTGGTTCGGTTCGCCTCTGTTTAGCGACCTGACTGCATGCCCGGTACCAGTGTTTTCTTGGCCAGGTTGTGTATTTTAAAGGTACAAGCCACCAACAAAAAAGATTATGATGAAAACCAGCCTCATTCATTCTCAAACCTCCATAATACTGCTAATTACCTGCTTATTTTGGATCAGCAGTGCGAAATTTGCTGATGCTGAAGGAATCAAACCCAAACTTTCAGGCCAGGCCACGGAGCAGAAAAAAGATTTAAAACCCGAAGATTATGCCCAGTGGCAGCGGATTGGCACGGCTCAGCTTTCACCCAACACAGACTGGTTTGCCTGGACCATCCACCTGGTAGAAGGAGACGGATGGCTGATGCTTCAGCAAACGGGAGAAGACCCCGATGATGGCCAAAAATATGAGCACGCCCTGCGCCCCGGTTTCAGTGCAAACAACCGCTGGTTCGCATTTCTGATCGGTTTTTCGGAAGAGGAGAGAAGGCGGATGTCTGATCAAAACGAACGAATCAAATATCAGCTTGCACTCAAGGATCTTTCCACAGCAGAGATTGATACGTTTAACAACATTTCAACGTACGAATTTTCTGAAGACGGCCGCATCCTGCTGATGAGAAAATACCGTCCTGAAAATTCAGAAATTCGCGGATACGATCTGATTCTCCGTAACCTTGAAGCCGGAACCAATCAACTGATTGGAAATGTGGCAGAATACGAACTTAATGAAGAGGGAACCAAACTCGCTTACCTTATCGATTCTCATGACCAGATCGGCAACGGTGTTCACCTGATCAATCTTGAAACGACGAGTACCCGTGTACTGGAAAGTGATGAAGCGGAGTATGAAAAACTAACCTGGCACGAAGATGGCACTGCACTGGCTTTCCTTAAAAAATTCGATCATGACGATTTTGATGAAACCAATTTCAAGATTGTTGTAATTGATAATCTTTACAATACTCCCTCAAAAAAAATATTTGATTCATCTGAACGTGATGATTTTCCCGGAGAGCACCGGATCGTCAACTACCGCAATCTGATTTGGTCGGACGATGGGGAACGGCTTTTCTTCGGCATCAAAGAATGGACAAAAATAGAGAAGCCTGACAAAGAGCCAAAAGAAGAAGATGAGGAGGAAAATAAAGAGGAACCGGAAGATCCAGATGCGCATCTTGATCCAACCAATGTAGAAATCTGGCACTGGCAGGACGATCCTTTGCAGTCGCGTCAGCGGGTAATGCAGCAGCACCTGGAACAGGCCAATTACCTATCGGCCTGGCATTTAAATGATGACCGCTTTGTTCAGCTTACCGATAATCCGGAGCATATACTCAGCCTTACCGGCAACCAGCAGCATGCCATTCTGCGGGACCCAGAACCGTATAAACCCCGTCTTCGCGAATTGTGGAACGACATTTGGCTGGTGGATGTAGCGACCGGTGAACGCCGTCCTGTTCTGGAGCGGCAGGAGTCTGCCTTTTCCTCCGCGGCCGGAAAGTATCTGATCTACTTCCGTGATAATAACTGGTGGAGTTACGACATTGAAAACGACCGGCATATCAATCTTACCGAAGATGCAGATCAGCCCTTCAATAATTTCCGCAGCATCACCGGCCGTGAATTTAACCCTCCATTCGGACGCGGCCAGTTCGCAGAAAACGATGAATGGGTGTTGCTCTACGATGAATTTGACGTATACAAGGCATCCCCAGACGGCAGTCGTATTGAACGGATCACTGACGGGCGCGACCGGGAAATTCGCTACCGTCAGCAGCGTCTTGATTTTGAAACAACCGCAATTAACCCTGAGGAACCGTTTTACCTGAATAAATTTGGAGAGCGCACTAAAGATCGCGGTTACGCAAGGGTAAATCTGAATGGTGAAGTTGAAACGCTCATCTACGAATCGGCGGCTATCTCAAACCTGGCAAAAGCCGAAGACGCCCCGCGATACCTCTATCAGCGACAAACCGCCGTGCATTCACCCAATTACTACCTCACAGATGCAGAGTTTGGGAGCCCGGTGGCACTTACGAATACCAATTCCCAACAGGAAGAATTTTACTGGGCGGATGATGAACTGATCCACTTTACAAATCAGCGCGGTGAAGAACTGGAAGGACGCCTGCTCTACCCGGCCAACTACGATCCTGACCGGCAGTATCCCATGATAGTTCTGATCTACGAAAGGATGTCTCAGACTCTACATGATTACACCCTTCCAAACCGGACCAGTGCTTACAATCCGCGGAGATTTTCATCGGAAGGCTACTTTGTTTTCATGCCCGACATCACCTATGAACTGAATCGGCCTGGAATGTCGGCTGTGGAAAGTGTCGTGCCAGCTGTAGAAACAGTTCTTGAAACCGGAATGATCGATCCCGGCAAAATCGGGCTTACAGGCCACTCATGGGGCGGATACCAAACCAATTTTATCATTACTCAAACCAACCTGTTTTCATCAGCCGTAGCTGGTGCCCCTCTGGTAAACCTCATCAGTATGTACAACTCCATTTACTGGAGTTCAGGCTTTCACCAAGGGTATATTTTTGAAACCAGCCAGGGCCGTTTCCCCTATCCCTGGTGGGAAAACAAAGAAAATTTTCTCGAAAATTCACCTCTTCATCAGATCGAAAACAGTGAAACTCCTCTGATGCTGATGTTCGGTACAGAAGATGGAGCCGTACCTTTCAACCAGGGAGTGGAACTCTATACAACGATGCGCCGGATGCATAAAGAGTTTGTGATGCTGGTATATGAAGGCGAAGGACATGGGCTGGGCCGCCGCGAAAATCAGATCGACTATGCGAACCGGGCGATGGAATGGCATGCACACTATCTGCTGGGCAAAGAACCCGCTCCCTGGATTGTTGAAGGGGTTCCGTTTATCGAACGGCCGGAACTGCAGAATCGATAGGCATTTTATTCAAAAAACCTTCAGGATTTCGAAAAAATAAAAACCTCCTCTTAAGCATTAATCTAATAGAAATTCTGCAAGGTTATACCTAATGGGTTTGCAAGCACGCCCAGTGACGTAAGCCAGGCATTCTGCAACAGAATCCGGCAAAACTTAGTACAGAATATTCTGTTAACACTTAACATTCTGAATCATGCGGATTGGCACCATTATACCAGCCGGTTTTTTTCTTTTACCTTTAACTCTCACGGCTCAATCAGAATTCGAAACGGCACCAGAGATTGAGTATGAAATGATTTATGTTGAAGGAGGTGAGTTTTTGATGGGTGACCTCTTTTTTGAGCATAACCCCGATGCCCTGCCGGTGCACCGGGTTCGGCTGGATGATTTTTACATCGGAAGATACCCCGTTACATTCGCTCAATACGATGAATTTGCCCGCTTGAAAAGCTATACGCTCCCGGCCGAATGGCAGAAGCAACGGGGAGACAGAGCTGTGGTGGATGTATCGTGGAATGAAGCCCTGGCGTTTTGTGAATCGCTCGGTTTCCGGCTACCGAAAGAAACAGAATGGGAGTATGCAGCAAGATCAGGAGGAAAAGTGGAGATGTTTTCGGGGACGAACATCCGCGACAGCCTCCATTACTATGTTCACTTCCGCTACAACAGCCCGCCTGTCAGCCGCACAGTAGGCACCAAAAAACCGAACGGACTTGGCATTTACGATATGAGCGGTAATGTGTATGAATGGATCGGCGACTGGTATATGCAGTACCAGGGTGACCCGATCAGAAGAGTCTATTACCCAATAGAGGAGAAAGATCTGAGAGTGATCCGCGGAGGAAGTTCATTCCAATTACCGTTCACCATCCGGACCTACTGGCGGGTCTATACATTCCGCCACAACAGAAGCAGAGAAATCGGTTTTCGGTGTGCTCAGTAAACAGAATTAGAATGGAAATATCAGGAACCGCCACAGGCCGGTAAATCCATCGTTTCGATCCAATCGCGAATCAAATCTACAGCTTCTTCATGAACCACAGTCCGTCCGATTTCCGGCATTCTTTCCTGCGGTTTTACCGATTCCATTCTGTAGAACAGGATAGATTCATCGGGACTTCCCGGTTCAATACTGTACCTTAGCCCACCCGACCCAGAACCGGCTGCCACCGGTGTTTTACAAACACCGATATAGTAGGGATCTTCCTGCGTGTATTCAAGAAACAGAGCTGAATTTCGGGCCGAACCTGCAGGATTGTGGCAGCTTGAGCAGTTTACATGCAGGTAAGCACGTGCGCGATTGTTCAGTGTTCCTGTGGAAGGATCATCCCAAACCGGCATTTCAGAAAGAAAAGCCAGTTCTGTATCTGCAGATAAGAAGCCACGGCTTCTCCATTTTTCCAATTGGTTCTCCCTCCCGCTTCTGTAGGTATATTCTCTGTTCAGATTGTCAGCTTCCGGACCCAGCGGAACCAATTTAGACTCCTTGGAATGACAGGTACTGCAATCATTCACAGAAGGAATCCGGTAATTGACCATACGCTCCACTCCCTTGTAATCGAGCCATGATATTTCCTGATTGGAACCGGTTTGTCGTAAAAACGCTTCGTTTTGTTCTTCATTCCAGACATAGGTGTTTGCTGTCCAGTTGCCCTGCCTGAGCTTCAGGAGGCGTGTTTCAATAAGGGTCCGGTCAAGGGCAGGATCACGTTCATCGTGCGGGTAATAAAAATTTTTAATCAGTACCGAACCATCCGGGAATTCGAGAGTATTATTGCCCGTAATTTGTGCCGGCTCTCCTTCGGGAATGTAGACAAACCTCTGTTTTTTGGTATAGTCAGAAAAAAGCTCTGTATTCAGGTCATATGGCAGCAGTGAATCCACGGGATCTAAATTTCTCATCACACCACTGAAAAAACCATATTCAGAAAGATTAGAATGATAGCCATGTGGCGGGATATTGAGACCGTCATTGTAATTTTCTTCTGAATCCTGGCAAGAATATAAAGTCAGAAGGAGTAAACATAAACCAGCCCAGAAAAGAAAAGGTGCGAACAGATTCGCTCCAAACTCTTTATACTGATTCGAAGAAACTGATTTATTCATCTTTTCCATTATATACAGGAATTTCAACCTGAACCTCCGGAAGCGGCTACAGGCAGCAATCGTGCGAACTGGAATCAAAACTTATATTCTCTGGAAAACTGAAGGGAATATTCAGATTCACAAAACTGCTGCCGATATTATTCTGAACGCAAACATCACCGGATTCATTTTCTTCAATAGACAAAAAACCATCAAGCATGATATCAGGAATTGGATTTTCTCCAAAACTCTGAATTAACAGATTTCCGATCGTATTTTGATCTTCTGGTGAAACATATGTGTTACTTCGACTGTAGCTGTTACCGTGAATGTAAACATTATTCGTGTTGTACGATTCATCCATCTGAACGCTTGAAGGAAGTTCGCCAAGTTCAATCATCGAATTAATGCTGAACACTCCGGTTCCGATGACGTTGTTTTCTTCAATTTCGTTATCAAAAACTTCTACGTTGTTTGTGCTCATCACCAGAATTCCGGTACCGGCAGGTACCTGGGCTACAATATTCCCGGCTGGGGCAAAATTGACTCTGCCGTTATGCTGAACTATGTTATTGAATACTCTCACATGGCTGCCGCTTACAGAAAGCCAGGGAAGATCAAAAACCATAATCCCTCCCGTATTGTCGGTTACCGTATTTCCATAAACATCTGCATTTGTTGTATTTTCTATTTCAATTCCGGCTACATTTCCTTCAGCCAGCGAATTTCTAACGATAACCCTGTCGGACTGCCCCACATAAATTCCCGCATCTGATGCACCATAGGCATAGGATTCGTCAATCATGACATTACTGCTCAGCACGGGATAAATTCCATAGGCTCCATTCTCCGATGACGGCTCACCGCTCCATACCGCGCCCACTCTGTAAATCACAATCCCGTCTGTATCCCGTACCTTCAATCCATCCCCGGCTGTATCACTAATTGTCAAATCCTGCACGATGATTCCGGAAGAGTTGGAGATGAGCAGCCCGTCAGACCCATCTGTCTGGCCTGAAAATGAAAACA
>SLGL01000042.1 GCA_007123785.1 Balneolaceae bacterium | reverse complement strand
TGGTAATGATCACCTTGCTTCCGAAGGAAAAATCAATCCAAATGCTTCTGTAAAAGCTTCTTATAAAATGGAAACCGATGCCAAGGCAGAATATGTTTGGGAACTTCTTTCAGATATTAACCGGTGGCCAATGTGGATGAGCCAGGTATCTGAAGCACAACTTGAAGGCCCCTTAAAAAAAGGGGCATCTTTTGACTGGAAAAACAACGGAGTAAAAATCAGGTCAGTAATCAGGCAGGTAGAACCGGGTAAAAAGCTCGCGTGGACCGGATCGGTCTTATGGGTTAAGGCCATTCACATCTGGCAGATTGATACCACAGATAATGGGAAAACCAGGGTCTGCACTGCCGAATCGATGGAAGGTTATTTCTGCCGTTTAATTTTCCCTTCACACAAATTGAAAAAAACACTTGGATCATGGCTGCACGATCTGAAACAGGCTGCTGAAAGTTGATCAGAAGTTAAAATAGCCCGGTTTAGGCCGGGCTATCTAACCTGAATCATTCAGAAATGATTATTAAATAAAATTTAAGAAAAAATTCTTTGTGAATAATTCAGGCTACGTGCAGACTTTCATTAATGTCTAAGAGGTTAATTGGTTATGTTGACTCTAACACCAAGACCAAACACCCATTGTTCATCACGATCACTGCCTATCACATATTTGGCTTCCCCGAAACCCCGGCCAAAACCCAGATCAAGTTCACCTCCGGCCCCGAGATTAATTCCGGTATCGGTATCCGATTCCGTTACATCCCCGATAGAGAATCGTGTGTGAACTACATTAAGTCCGGTAATCGTGTAAAGGCTTATCAGGTCTGTGTCAACTGCCATAAAATGAACGTTTAGATTACCATCAAACTCGTTCACATTGTCATCCGGTTTGGCATATCCCACATCACCGCCAATTCGTAATGGCAGAGTAGGTAATCGATAGTAAGCATTTACTGAAAAGTTCAGGTTTTCAGATTTGCTTCCATACCCAACTCCTCCTCCAGCTGATATACGCTGTGCTTCTGCCGAATCTGTGGCAAAAATAAAAGCTCCAATGGATAGAATCAGTGCATACTTTAATTTTCTCATAGTTATTTTATTGATATGTGATTAGTTTGATTAAAAGAAATGGAATTCAATTAATATGGAAATCAATTTCTACAGATTCAAAAAAAATTGTTGAACTCGGTTAAAAAAGTCCAAAAATATATAGTTTCTATTTTAAAAACGTTTGCAAAAATTCCTTAAAAATAGAGAATAAGAATTGATTTGAGGCAGTTTTTTCTGTATTCATAGAGTTAAACGAAACATCTGAATTTTTCTCCGCTATTATGATAAGATCTGCTATTATGACTCTCATTATTACGCTTTCACTATTTTTTTGCGCCTTTTCTGCCTCACCAGATATAAATCTTCTAAAAAGTGATTGTACAAATACCGAAGCGGGCTTTCATGATGACCCTCAGCGTCTTGCAGAACTTGTACAATATTTTGAACGCCGTAATCTTAATTTGGAAATCCTTCTTGAAGATTCACGCTTTGAAATTTATGATGGCATTGGTGACCGGTTCAGAAATTCAGCCGAACGGCGAACACCCACTTTGGAAGAATATCAGGAACTTCTGAATTTCGAAGACAAAAAAGCCCGGATTCCAGATTTTATCGACACCTATTCAGAAGAACTTCAGTCAGCACAGGAGACCTACGGTATCTCTAAATATGTTATCGCCTCAATTGTCGGACTTGAATCAGATTTCGGTCGAAATATCGGCCGGTTCAACCCTTTAAATGTGTATGTTTCGATGTACACTGAAAACTATCGGGCTGAATTTGCCCGCGCTCAGCTTGAAGAACTTCTGAAGTTTATTGAAAGGCACGAAATTGATGTGTTTGAACTCAAATCAAGTTATGCCGGGGCAATGTCGTTTGCCCAATTTATCCCCTATTCACTGAACAGATGGTTTGTAGGTGACGATATTTTTGATATGAATAACAACATCCAGTCGATAGGCAACTATCTGGCGCACTTTAAAAATATTACAGGTACTATTGAAGGGGCTGTTCTGCGATATAACCCAAGCAGTTTATACCGTGATGCCGTTCTTGCATTAGCCCGGGAGGCCGAAATCTTATATTCAGAAGCGCGATAGATCTAAACATTCTCACAGAATGGATCACAGGCAACGAAGAAAATGGCAGCCGCTGATTTCGCTTGGTTTGGCGATTATTGCCTTTTTTCTGCTTTTTTTTGCCGTAATGGGAACCTGGAAGTGGATTATGCCTGCATCAAACCAAAACATGGAAATTCCTGAGTTAACATCGCAAGAAGCCGGTTTGGCTGCTAAACTGGAAAGTCATGTAAAAATACTTTCCAATGAGATTGGAGAGCGAAATCTCTTCAGAACCGGAAGCATGGGGTTAAGTGTAAGCTGGATCAAGGATCAACTCAAAGAAATCGGATACAGTCCACAAATACAGAGTTACAAACTGAAAGGCCGCCAGCGGTTTTATGATGACGGAAAATCGGAAAACATTATAGCAGAAATTCCGGGAACCGAACATCCTCAAAAAATTGTAGTAATCGGTGCTCACTACGACTCTGTAAACCGTTCACCCGGTGCCAATGATAACGCATCAGGAGTAGCCGTTCTGCTCTCTCTGGCAGACTATTTTTATGACGAACCTCAAAAAAAAACGATACGGTTTGTTGCCTTTGCCAACGAGGAACCCCCATTTTTTAAGACCAAAGACATGGGCAGTTTTGCATACGCCGAGCGCTCGTACAATCTGGGAGAGCAAATCACGGCTATGATTGCACTTGACGGGTTGGGATATTTCAGTGATGAACCGGGAAGTCAGTCCTATCCATTTCCGGGAATTGGACTTTTTTATCCGAAAACGGCTAATTTCATTGCATTTGTCACACGTTTTGGTGATCTGCCTCTACTCAGAGAAGTTACAGATGCCTTTCGGCAAGAAGCTACCATTCCTTCAGAGGCTGCTGCTCTGCCCGGCTTCATTCCTGGTGTCTCATGGTCAGATCACTGGTCCTTCTGGCAGCACGATTACAGTGCACTTCTCGTCACAGATACCCTTCCCTTCAGGGATGGGCAGTATCACAGCCCGAATGATACGGCTGAACGACTCGATTATGGGCGAATGGCACGGGTTACGATAGGTTTAAGGAGTGTGGTGAAAAAACTGGCAATCTGACCGAGGATCACCCTTTAATTACGCCAAGCGGATGCAGTTCAGTTACAATATCCACGAGATCTTTTTGTCGGTCCATCACTTCCCGGATGTCTTTATAAGAACCAGGAGCTTCATCAAGATCAGATTTACCTCTCACCGCATGTAAAATTCCTTTCTTATCGAGTTCCTGTTTAACACTTTGAAGGTTGAGTGTTTTGCGCGCCTGATTTCGGCTCATTACCCGTCCGGCCCCATGCGAGCAGGATTCAAATGATTCGGGATTTCCCTTGCCCAGCACAATGTATGAAGGGCTTCCCTGCGATCCCGGTATCATTCCCAACTCTCCCTTTCTCGCTCTTGTAGCCCCTTTCCGGTGAACTATTAACTGTTCCCCGAAATGAACCTCTTCTGCAGCGAAATTATGTGGTTTGTTAATAAATCCGGAAAATTCAACATCTGGATAAATATCGGCAACGCTCTCTTTCAATCGCTCCATCATCAGTTTTCGGTTTGAAAAGGCAAAATCAATACAATAATCCATCTCAGCTTTATATTGATGGTATTCTTCGGAATCGAAAGGAAACCATGCGAGATCTTTTGTAGATTCGGAAAACCAAATTTCATTCATTTTTTTAGCTTTTTCATTATAAAATCTCGCAACGGTATATCCGATATTTCTGGAACCGGAGTGGATCATCAGCCAGATGTATCCATCCGAACCTTTCTGAATTTCTATAAAATGATTCCCCCCGCCCAGTGTGCCCACCTGATACATCGCACTCTCATATTCGCTTTCTACAACAGGAAGCTTCCCCTCCGGTTCGGGCATCCATTCCTTCGGCTGTCTTTCCTTGTGATGTTTAAATCCAACAGGAATTCGTTTTCTCGCATTCGACAGAATTTTTTTCAGGCCGGATGTGTCGATATCAGATAAACTGGTACGAAGAGAACACATCCCGCACCCAATATCCACTCCTACAGCATTGGGAACAATTGCACTATCTGCAGCTAATACACCTCCAATAGGCATTCCGTAACCCTGATGTGAATCCGGCATTATGGCAACATGATGAAAGGCAAATGGCAGATTTGCTATATTTTTTGCCTGCTCCAGAGCTCCTTCTTCAAGTTCTGAAAGCCATAGTTTAATTGGTATTTTTTCGGTTAAAATAACTTCTTCCATAGCTGACATTTCTTAACTGATATTTTTGCAACAAACTTTATTGATCATTTCTCTCACTATAGCTAACGGACTTTATCCACTTACATTTTGGATTCTCCTCTTTGTGAAAAATACTCAACCTGATTTCCTCAAATGATTTTTGTTTAATTCTTTGAAATTATTGCACCCCAATAAAGTGAGTATAATACGCAATTCTTGTTCCCAATGATCATATAGCAGATTTAGTTCGTCATTACCGCCTGAAAAAATTGCCTTAATGATTGGTTGTGCTGCAGCCGCAAAATCAGCACCCAGGGCCATCGCTTTAACAATATCAAAAGAAGTTCTGATTCCGCCGGATGCGATCATTTCAAAAGCATACTTTTCGCGGAGAGTGTTTACTTCTACTATGCAATCAGCCGTTGGAATACCCCAATCATCAAAACTGTGAAGTGGTTCAATTTTTTTCTTTCTCAGATTTTCCACCCTGGCCCAGCTTGTCCCGCCGGCTCCAGACACATCGATCACTTTAGCACCTATTTTCAGGAGTTCTTCAGCAACCCCGGCTGAAATTCCAGCACCTGTCTCCTTTACGATTACCGGCAGACCACAATATTCTATAAACCATGCAATACCGTCTCTTATTCCCTTAAAATTTGTATCACCTTCGGGCTGCATCAATTCCTGAAGCGGGTTTAAATGGATAATAACTGCATCAGCCTGAATCGTTTCGGTCAAAAGTCGAATTTTCCTTTTTTGGATACCACCAATTAGTTGCGCACCTCCGATATTTGCAGCTATAAAAGCTGAAGGCGCATGTTTTCGCACAATTGAAAACGATTCAACCTGATCTTTATCTTCAAGCATAGCACGCTGACTCCCTACCCCAAAAGGAAGATTTTTTTCTTCACAAAATGTGGCGATCGTGGCATTTACTGCACCTGCATCGCTGTAGCCCCCTGTCATGGATGAAATAAATAGCGGAAGTGAGAATGTTCTTCCCAGAAAATTTGCAGAGCTGTCAGCCTTATCAAAATCTGTTTCGGGAAGAGCGTTATGATTAAAATCGTATGCTTCGAATCCCGTACTTTTTCTATAAAACACATCTTCATTCACGGTTAACTCAACGTGATCTTTTTTTCGGCTTTGAATAGACATATTCGATGTTTGTGATTAATCCGATATAACAGAAATCTGTGACTGTCACCGGCTTTGGCTAAAAAGTATATATAAACATCCTTACATTTCAGCCGTTCAATTCATTCATTTGGTATTATAATTTTTTCAAATGCAGCGTAAAAACAGCCTTTATCTTATTCCAACACCCATTGGCCGTCAAAAAGAAAACCGGGTATTACCTGAATATACTCTCCGGATTATTAAAAGCCTGAAATGTTTTATCGTTGAAAAGCCTCAAACCACGATCCGTTTTCTGCAATGGATAAACCATCCGGTTCCCACTCATGAAATTACGTTTCGGGTTTTAAATAAAAAGACTCCAGATCACGAAGTCTATAGCTATCTGAACTTATTTAAAGAACAAAGTTTAGGTTTGATGTCTGAAGCAGGAGCCCCCGGTGTTGCTGACCCCGGATCCCGCCTTGTTTCACTGGCACACGAAAATGGAATTTCTATTATTCCGCTGGTAGGCCCTTCATCTATTTTAATGGCCTTGATGGCATCTGGCATGAACGGACAAAAGTTTGCTTTTCATGGTTATCTGAACATCCGGGAGAATCAAAGAAAAACAGAAATCCACAAACTGGAACAGGAATCTCAGAGAAATAATCAGACTCAGATTTTTATGGAAACCCCGCATCGCAATAATATGCTGTTTGAACTTCTACTTGAAACGCTTGGCCCCTCAACTAAACTTTGTATTGCTTGCAATATCACTCAGCCCGATGAATTGATTCAAACAAAACGGATAGAGCAATGGAGATCCACAACAAAACCGGATTTACAGAAACGCCCGACACTTTTCTTGATTTACTCTGCTTGAATATGTTTCTTTTTAATCTATTGTGGCATTTTGAACGCATTCCCTCAGCGCATCTATCACCCTTGATTTTTTTGTACGAAAATTGCCATAACTCATTTTTAATTTTCGAGCAGAATCCTTATCCCTTTCGTTGATATGTTCAAGGACAAAATTAAAAAATTTCCTTTTACCCTCTTTTAACTTCTCAATACAGTATTCTAATAGCCTTTCTTTTTCCTCAGAGTACAAAGGGTTTATCACATCATCACTGGAAGTTCCTTCTATCCTTGTGAAGTAAGATTGTTCACTGGGCACCTCAAACTTATCTCTTCTTAGAAACATGAGGTACTCATTTCGTGCAGACCGAATTAAATAACCGAAAAGGTCATCAATATTATCGATAGAATGGGTTGTAATTTTGCCATAAACTTTTTCAAAAGCCTGTTGTGCACAATCTTTGGCAATTTCTACATCTGCACCCATAACCGATTGCAAATAGAGACCCATTCTGTTTATTAGAACTTCTGATATTCGGTTTAATTTCGATTGGTTTCCCGAAGTGGCCAGTTCAAAAAATTCTTTGCTGGTTATTTTCTTTTGATCCAAAAAATAGGGTCCGTCTAATTTTTTTTATCGTTTCCGTTTCTATTAAGCTACGTTAAGAAACTAATATTTAATAAAAATAAGTACATGAATATATCCAATATTTTTTAATCTTCTTTAAGAGTTGTACTTCTTATGTACTAATCAAATGTATACATAATTTTTTATTTATTATTGTAACAATGCCCACGCTGACGCATCCTTACTATAATAAGTATGCTACGTAATACAGGTATTTTTCACGAAATAATCATTTCATTATAACAAACAAAAAAGAATCACACCATGAAAACTCTGCTTAAACTTCGATCTTTATTAGCTGTAACCATTATCGCCCTGATTGCCGGCTGTGCCGGAATCACCGAAGCCAATCTGTCCGAAACCGACCAAGCCTTTGACCAGGCCAATGAATCCCCTGTAATCCATCAGGAACTTCCCGGTTTTTTTAACGGCGGCGATCAGGAAGACATTATCGATGTGCGGCCAAGAGATCGCTATGAAGGCCGGGAATAACCCCCATAACACTACTCAACATTTTTATAAAAATTCAAAAATTAACCTTATCACAATCACAATATGAAAACATTACTTAAGCTTCGATCTTTATTTGCCGTAACCATCATCGCACTGATTGCCGGTTGTGCGGGAATCACCGAAGCCAATCTGTCCGAAACCGACCAAGCCTTTGATCAGGCCAACGAATCCCCGGTAATCCATCAGGAACTTCCCGGGTTTTTTAATGGCGGCGATCAGGAAGACATTATCGATGTGCGGCCAAGAGATCGTTACGAAGGACGCGAATAATGTTTCTTTGAATCAAAGTTCTTTAAAAAATTCTTTATTTTGAGTGTTATCTCTTTAAACATTTAAGACATGATGCTCAGCAACTCTTTTTACAAAGTTTTAGCATTATCATTTGTCTGCCTGAACTTTGCAAATACGGTCTTTTCCCAAACATCTGCAGAAGATAACAGAGAAAGTTTTGAAAACTGGCTGTCAGTTACTGAGCA
>SLGL01000243.1 GCA_007123785.1 Balneolaceae bacterium | reverse complement strand
TATGATACCTCCAACCAGAAATTACATGAGAAACAGGCACATGTAATTGTTATAGAACTGGTGGAACTCAAATAAAAATGGCAAAAACCAGATTAGGAGCTCGAATACAAGGCACTCTTAACCCAATCTGAATCCTGAAACTGATTCAGAGCCGATCAGTCACAATTTCCTGTTTCCCTGTACCGGTTCCCCGCCTGCATTCCTATGATGATGGCCTGAAATTCTGTTAATCCCAGCCGGATTGCCTCTGTGTATGCCTGTATTGCACAGGCAGCGGCAGCAGGATCATCGAAGGTATCCTGGAAGATTCGGCTGATTGACGGGCGTTCACGAAAATCACCCGGCACATCAAATTCCGGCCAGATGGGGCGCGGTTGTGGAAACGGTAATGGCCTGTACAGTGTCCAATATTTTTCTACCGCGTTATTCAGCGACAGAATTGGAAAGTCTCTTACCGTAAAACCGTTTTGCAGGTTCGAGACTGCTCTGCGCGTAGATTCATCCGCTTTTTGTGAGATCTGGCTGAGCTGGTCATCAAAACTGCACTTATCATGCAGCGGCAGGTTTAGTTGGCTAATTACGGAGAGTGCCGTTTTTGTTTCGCGGGAAAGACTGCAAAAAACAGCATCCGCAACTGATTGATTCCCTTTTTTCATCTGCGTTCACCTTATTTTTGATTTTATGTTAGTATGGTTACACATACACATACGTACACAAATCAAAATTACGGAATGGAAATCAAAAAGTTTTACTACCTAAATTTTCACATCACATTTATATGTTCAACTTTTAAACAGACAATTCACTATCTGATGTATCTCACCCGATTTCCCGTAAATCCGGCTTCGGCTTCCTGCAGGGATTCAAATGCCTCAAGGTACATTTCACCATCAGAAAAGAGCTCTACCATTGCCCAAAAAGCAGGCGGGAACCATTGTTCATTTTCCCAATCAACAAATCCAAAATAGAGCCGATAGATCACCGGGCCGGTTTCCACACTCACTTCACCCCAGTCGGGATCGTCCGGGTGTACAACCCAGCCAAAAGCGGGTAACGGACAATCATCACAACCTCCCGAGGAGAGAATTTTTAAATCCGGGTATTTGGCATGATACATAAACGCCAGATTGCGAGACCACGCCTCCGGCATCTGGCTGCCTTCAAATTCGGTCAGTGTTTCATGGAACCAGCCGCCGCTGAGCCGCCCGGGGATATCGTAATCAATCTTGCCGTACTTATCCTGGTCTTCACGGTCAACAAGGGCAAGAAACTGGGATTTTAGCGGTTCATCATAATATCGTAGTGGATTGGCCCCATAGCGCCAACGATCGGTATATCGCTCCGGATTGATATAAGAGAGTTCCAGACTATAATCCACTACACCAAAATCGATACCGGTGGCCAGCAAGCTGGTTGTGCCAATCATCTCCCCGGCCTTCAGTTCCGTACCTACATCAATATCATCCCTGAGCAGAATATGGCCTATGTGATACCAGTTGGAATTGTGAGAATGTGGAATAGCAGGGTCTGCCCCGACAAATATCTGGTGATCATCACCTCTGAATGCAATGCGAACAAAACCATCAGCGGGAGCATAAACCGGTACATGCCTGAGATTCCATTCATCACGCGGGAGGTTTGTGTCCAGGTACTCCATTCCGATGTGAGCTCTTGGCACTGTGTGGTTCGGCGGGCCATGAATACCCTGGGGAGCAATTTGAACCAGATCATCCGGTAAAGCGAGCGGCGTATGAGTGAAGTGAACGTTGTATTCGGGGATAGGATCTTCAATGTCTTCATTTGCCGGATTATCACTGCACGCGGCGATCAAGATGGCAAGCAGGAAAAGGATTGCTAACAACTTTATAGTTTTCATGTTGTAACAATTTATGTGATTGGTATGCCTAACAATCTTCTTAAATAACGTGAGTTTGAGATAATATTAAATGCTTCGTCAGTTTGAGCGCAGTTTCGATCGCTTTTTGGTCGGAACGAAGTCGAAAACTCTATATTTCGACTCCATTCCGCTGGAAAAGCACCATCGAAATTGCACCAGTACTCCGAAGCCTTGGCACAGGCGGGCTCAACATGACGTATTTAACCATTTATCATCATTCTTATCCCGAACTCACGTTACTTAACTATTTTACCTCATGAGTTTTATCGCTGATTCAGAGAAAACCCACGATTCAGCACTTTCCGCACAAGGGCTGCTGCCCGGTTCATGATCTACCCGTTCGATGGTTATCTTATCATCTGCACCATAAGCCATCAAAAAACTGACAACATTGTGGTGAAAAGCTTCCGATTCGTAACAATACACGGTTTCATCACTCTCCAGCTCAGAAAAACGCCTGTTTACCCTTCCGCTCTCTTCTAACTCAAACCGGAACAAGTGATAGTTGCCTGACATGCGAAAAGAAGAGTGAGCTGTAACCAAAACCAAATACTTCTCAGGTTCAATTTCATGTGGTGCAAGGGCAAAAAACTTGTCATAATGTTGGGCAGTCAATGTAACATCGTGGCCATCCAGTACCCACATCCCCTGTGCTGTACCTGCAATGTCGATCTCCATCGTTCCGCAACGGGGCTCAGCAGTGCGCCTGGTTTCAAATCTCCCGGTCTTGTCGAGTAAAATATCTCGCAGCGGATCAATGAATAAATACTGCGGACAGATGGCCCACCTCGCCATTGGGTAGCGATCAACTTCAACAAAATCGAAATAAACGCGCCTGTCGAACAAATCAAAATCAAGGCCTGTAAAGAAACCTCCAGCCTGCCCGATTACGGTTCCCGCCGAAACCGGAAGTTCTACTCGTGTTCCGCAAGACTCAATCGTTTCTGATTCAGTGGAATAGATTTCACACTCTGCATCTGCAAGGTAAGCTTCAAGGCTTTCATCAAGGATATCCATATGCTCATAATTGCCATAAATAGCTCTGCAATCAGGGATTTCAAACGAAATGGAATAGTCTGAATGCCCCTCCCGGAATGCTGAGCTTAACCAGCGGGAACGTTCAATAAATCTGATTTCTACATCTCCCACAGCATAGACCGGAGTTAAACCTGTTCTTTTTAACTGAATACCTGTTTGTCCCCGCGGGAAAACATCACCCGGCGGACTTAGTTTTCCAAGAACAAGAAAGTAGTTGATTTGCTCCTGGTCTACCGGAAGGTGGGTAAAGTAAGGGCCAGGTTCACATTCACCGAAATCCTCATCAGAATTGCTCTCGGTTGCACTGCTACAGCCTGTAAGAAATAGCATAAGGATCAAGATCAATCTTGATATAGTTTGAAACTGATCTTGTATGAGTTTAGATATTTCCATTTTTGTAATCCTCCTGTAAAAAGGTCAGGCGTTTTCAATAATAATCATAATCGTTTTAAAAAAACATACTTCACATAATGGTGAGTATCATAAAAAAATGACGACACTACAGGCGCTTAAGTGGTTCTCAGGTGTGCTACTCACCTCAATTAGTACTTCTATCGAAATTTCTTTTATTGATTACAGTGTTCACTATTAGATACGTGATCAACGGCATTTGAGGAAATGAATAGGTTCAAATGTTGTATTTCTACATCCTGCTTGATTACATTATGCTCAGAAAAGCCTGAAACCACGAATCAAACAAAACAAGAAGGGTCAATGTGAAGTAAAAAGGCAAAACGCGGGAGTCTAAATTATGGATACTAAAACATGGAAGAAGATTGAAGGGATACTGGATCTGACGCTGGAAATGAACCCGGATGAGAGACTGCAGTTTATCGAAGAATCTGTTTCTGATTCGTATATAAAAAAAGAAGTACTTTCTCTGCTGGCGGCTGAAAATAGCGTCCCGAACTATCTTGATTCGGGTCTGGATAAATTTTTTCAATCGGATGAGTTGATCCATGATATTGCCGACAGCCTCAAAGACCGGGAATTTAGCATAGATCGTTACAGAGTTACCAAGGAGGTGGGCCGCGGCGGTATGAGTGTCGTTTACCTGGCCGAGCGAACCGATGGTGAGTTCAAACAACAGGTTGCTGTAAAAGTGATGCAGCCGTTCGGTGTTGATCGTGAGGATCGTTTCAGAAGGCTTCGGGACGAACGGCAAATTCTTGCTAACCTGAACCATCCGAATATTGCCCGTGTTTTTGACGGTGGTATCACCCCGGAAGGATGGCCCTACATGGTGATGGAACTGGTAGATGGCAAACCGCTGAATCGATACTACAGTGAAAATAATCTGAATCTTCAACAGCGCCTGGACCTGTTTTTGAGGATTTGCGAAACAGTGGCATACGCTCACAGAAACCTGATTGTGCACCGGGACCTGAAACCGGCTAATATTCTTATCAAAAATACCGGACAGCCAAAACTGTTAGACTTCGGAATCGCCAAACTACTCAATGATGACCCCTCCATTCCCGCTCTCACTCGAACCGGTATATCTTTACTTACACCCGCTTACGCGGCCCCCGAACAGTTCCGGACGGGAATCATCACCACCAGCACCGATATCTATAGCCTCGGCATTTTACTTTATGAAATTCTAAGTGGCTCTCTTCCCTTCGATTTATCTGATAAAAGCCTGACGGAAGCAGAACGCCTGATTTGTGAAAAAGTGCCGGATCGGCCTTCTGAGAAAGCATCCATCACTTCTGACAAAATAAAAGGTGAACTGGATATAATCTGCCTTAAAGCTCTGAGAAAAGAACCGGAACAGCGATATGGTTCTGTACAGGAATTCATGGAAGATATCCGCCGCTATGGAAAAGGCCTCCCGATATCGGCCCGGCCTGCAACCAGGATCTATCGCATACAAAAATTTGTGAGCAGGCATAAGGCGGGAGTTGCCGTTACAGCAACTGTATTGATTATCATTACAGGATTATTTTTGGCATTGCTTCACCAGCAGGCTATTACACTTGAGGAACGAGACCGTGCCGTTACAGAGGCAAATAAAGCGGAACAGGTTACTGATTTTTTGATAGAGATGTTCAATGCTAACGACCCTGATATCGCCCAGGGTGAAATACCCTCAGCACGCGATCTGCTTGCCAATGGTGCTCTGCGTATTGGAAATGCTTTCGACGGAAACCCTGCTATGCGATCCGACATGCTGGTTTTATTGGGAAATCTGAACCAGCGTATTGGAGAATATGATACTGCAAAAAACCTGCTGAGAGAAGGACTTGATCTGGCCAATACCATCGGAGAGGTTGAATTACAAGTGAAAGCCATGCACACAATTGCATTAACTGACAAAAAAACCGGAGATCATGAAATAGCTCTTGAAGTTCTCAGGGAAGCTGAATCTCTGCTAACATCAGAAGGCCTGAAACCGGGCATACTTCATTCAGCAGTAGTACGCGATCTTACATTTACGCTGAGCGAATTGGGGCATCTTGCAGAATCGGCTGATCTTGCAGAAGCTGCACTCACACTGGCACGGAAGAAGAAAGATCTGGAACCTGAAGCTCTCTACCGATACCTGGATAGTATGGGCCGGGCACTGGTAGCCAAACAAGAACACGGTAATGCAGAAAACTACTTTACGGAAGCTCTGAATTTAAACCTTACACTTGAAGAAGCCCCAAGCTGGAGTATGAATATGCACAATAACCTTGCCGGAATACGTGCATACTATGGAGATCACATTTCAGCTGCTGAACACAGAAAAACAGCTATGGAGCTGGCCGATAAAATTTATGCAGATATACCCGGTGACACTCAGCGTGCTGTGATTCGAAATAATCTATCGATCAATCTTATCAATACAGGCCAGTTAGACAAAGCCATAGAACTTTTACATGAAGCATTAGAGATCAACTATAACGCCGACCCCGATGTCATAAACAACAGGGTGGCTTCAAACCATAACAATTTGGGGCTGGCTTATCGTCATGCCGAGGAGTGGGAACGTGCAATACACCATTATTCCCGGTCGCGTGAAATTAATAGTAAAATTTTTGGAGAAGATGACATCAGGTTTGGGATTATCTCAGCAAATATGGCTCGGCCACTTAGCCGGCTTGGGAACTTTGCTGAAGCTGAAGCCATGGCACAAATAGCACTTGACCAGTATCTTGACATTCTGGGGCCTGATCATACAATGATTGCAACAGTAATGCGCCTTTTCGCAGATATTCGCCTTGACGAAAAACGCCCTGAAGAAGCACTGGCTTATGCCGATAAAGCACTTGAAATCTATAAAAATTTGGATCATGCAGATGCAAACTCAATGATTGCAACGTTGGAATACCGTGCAAAGGCATTGGCCCTGATTGGAAATATCGATGAAGCTAAGCAGGTTTTTGAAGAAGCATTCATTCTGGGGGAAAACAACGAATTCTCATCAGGACTGGCATGGCCACATCTGCTTGCCTCGTATACCGAGTTTTTAAACAACAGTAATGACCCCGATGCTCATAGATACGCACCAATGGCACTTTCAGCATACATGGATATCTTCGGTCCCACGCACCCAGGCACTCTTCGGATGAAGGCTGTCGCAACCGGTATCACAGCTTCCCAATAAGTAAGGTTCAGTATTGAAAATACATGATTATTTAAAGGGAATATTGGCAGATTTTATTTTAAATGTTGTTTGTATTCTCAAGACAAAAAACTCACACCCATCACATATTTACCGCTTATAAATTCTGGAATTGCCGGTGAACCCCGAAACTTCACTTGCAAGCTTATCTTCAAACCATTCATATTGCAGTGTTTCCGAATCTATCAATTGAACCATTACGGTTCCCTCAACCGGCGGATCTTCATAGCGCAAAACCCTCCACGGTGTTGCAACCTCAAATTTTACTGCCCCCGAGCTGACGGTTATGCTTTCGGGCTCAGGCTCGTTACCAATTATCCACCATGTATGTGGATCTAAGCTTCCGCTTAACATAAAATCACCATCCAGCAACGGACTTGCATCAACAATGGTTATTCGATCTCCATACACTTCATGCCGGGCAAAAAACAGTTGCTTACTCCATTCAGTTATCTCCTTTGCACCTTCCAGGAACCAATTACCTGCAATGGTTCCTTCCTTATCGTAGGCTATCTTCCCACATCTCGGTTCTACGGTTCGGGGATTGATTTCCCAGATTTCATCCACCATGCCTTCAGGGAGATAGTCAGTATAGCAAACCGCCGAGCGGTACTGGCGGCCATACCATTTGGGATTGGCAAAATAATGCTCCCTCGAATAGTCATACATCCCTATATCAATACCTTCATGAGGGCCAATATAACCTACAATCTGACCGGCTGTTATTTTTATTTTAACCCGGTTTTGCCTTCCGCGGCCTTCTCTTATTTCACCGGCCTGCTCAAGAATATCCTCGTTTAGAGCTGAAATATGCCCATAATAGCCACCCACATCTTTGGTGTAAACGATGTCGAGGGTAAAATCATCATAATCCGTTCCAACCAAATCAGGAGGGCCGTGTGGAGGTATGGTTCTGAACTCTTTTTCAATGTTGATAATGTACCCGTCTCCCATGGCATACACCGGTACACTTGCCGGAAATACAAATGGATTCAGATGTCTGAACCCTCCATGCATTTTTGGTACTCCGCGTACCTGTCCCTTCGGATCAAAAACCAGCATTTGTGATACATTAACCGGTAGGTGTGTAAGTTCAACTTCATCAGGCAGGTCAAGGCTGTCTAAAAAAGACTCTTTGCAGGCTGTTATGATGAACAGCACAATTATAAATATGGTTAAAGCTGAGATTGTTTGGCTTGTTTTCATTTCTTTTGTATTGAAGTAGTGAGCTCATATTAAAATTCGGCAAATGCGGGCAAACAAGCGAGACAAGGCTGGACGCTTGCACCAGTTATAATATTAAATCAATTATATTCTTGCTTTTATTATTTTATTCCGGCTGATATTCACACAGCTATGCATGAGGCATCCAGGTTATACTTCGCCGATAAATCTAAAATTTACCTCTCTAACTATTAATACGTAATTAAGAGAGCAAACAG
>SLGL01000408.1 GCA_007123785.1 Balneolaceae bacterium | reverse complement strand
TAAATATCAAATGTAGTCCCTTTTTTTAAGGCACTTTTTACTTCTATGACCCCATTATGAAGGACTATAATTTTTTTTACGGTTGCCAGCCCGATTCCCGTACCGGGATATTTGTCTTTGCTATGAAGTCGCTGAAATACCTCAAATATTTTCTCATTGAACTTCTCTTCAAAACCAATGCCGTTGTCAGACACAGAAATATGGCAATACTTCTTATCTTGCTCAAGGTTTTTAACTTTAAATATAGAGCCTTTTTCAATCCTGCTTTTGATCTTAATTTTAGGCTTTACTCCCGGTTTCGAAAATTTAAGTGCATTGCTGATTAGATTATGCATCAGCTGCCTGAACTGGAAAACAATTACATCTGCCTCACACATTGTTTCCATTTCAACAGTGGCTTGTTTTTCTTCTATGCTTTCATTGAAGCTGGCAATAACCTTTTCAACAATGGTACCAAGATTCACCCTTTCAAATACTCGCTCAGTGGTGTTAAGGCGCGAAAAATCGAGAAGGTCATCAATTAATTTTTGCATGCGTTGTGCAGCGTTCTGCATCAGGTTGAAATAGGTTTTGCCCTTTTCTGAAAGGTTTTTGTCCTCTTTTTCGAGTATACGCCCGGCAAAGGTCTGTATTTTCCGGAGCGGTTCCTGCAAATCGTGGCTGGAAATGTAGGTAAATGCTTCCAGCTCTTTATTCATGCTTACCAATTCCTGGTTGATGTCCCGGAGTTCTTCATTTGCGCTCTTTAACTCGGCCGTGCGCTCTTCTATCTTCTCTTTAAGTTCTTTGGTATGCCGTTCCTGAATTTTCCAGTTTTTCTCTTTCTCTTTTACCTGTTCGGTAATATCCTCGATGGAGAGAAGAATTAGATTTTCTGATTTATCTTCATTCACTACTTCACGTGCATTCATCAGTAAATGCAGTTTGCCAATCCCCGAAAATTTTCGGATGACTTCGTAATCATGAATAATAGGTTTTTCAGGAATAATTTCTTCAAGCAGAGCTCTCAATTCGGGGAAATCCCAATTTTTTCCATCAAGGTCGTAGATCAGGGTGCCAACCGTTTTCTTTTCATTTAGTTTAAACTGTTTGTAGAAAGCATTGTTGGCCGTTCTTATCTTCAGATTTTTATCCAGTGCAAGCAATGGCTCTCGAATATTTGCAACAATAGATTGAGAATAATTCCTTTCAATCTCTAACTGTTCGTTTAAGCTGCTCATTTCCTGGTTCAGGACAATAAGCTCCTCGTTTGTGCTTTGCAGCTCTTCTTTGCTTGTCTCTAATTCTTCATTTAACGTTTGCAGCTCTTCACTGCCGCTCATCAACTCTTCGTTGGCACTTTGAAGCTCTTCGATGACAACTTCCTGGTCTTCTGTGATGTTCCGCATATCTTCCCTTGTGTCAACAAGTTCTTGCTCTAATTGCTCTATGCGAAGGTCTTTTTCGTTTACTGATGGTTTGCCTGTTTCTTCGGCTTCAGTTTTAGGTTTTGGTGTTTCAATTTTTGAAGAGGTATCATGAAACAGTACTAAATAATAGGGCTCTATGGTATTAGGCAGCGGAATGGCTTCGATGGAAATAGTACGCAGGTCACCGTTTATTTTAACCGGGATGTTCTCTTTTTTTACTTCAGTATTCTCCTGTTTCGCTTTAAAGAGAATATTCCGCAGTTCAAAAGCCAAACCCTGCACAGCCAATACCATCAGATTGTGGCTCGGTTTTCCTGATGTTTGCTCTAAATATGGCCCGGTTTTGCCGCGATACTGCACAATATCCATCGCCTCGTTTACTACTACACCGGGCGGGGTGTACTTTTTGATTACAATTTCATCTGCTGTTTTCTGGAATTCAGGATTTTTCTTTGTCGGTTTTGTGCCTTCTTTCGTTTGGTTAAAATCGAGCTCCGTCCTCCGGTTAACCACCTGCATGAATTTACTGGAAACATCTTTTCGCGAAAATATTTTTTCGCTTTTGGCAACTTCAGAAAAAAGGTCGGGTACCCCGCTGGTTGTTTCCGATTTTCCAAGCAGTAACAGCCCATCCGGGTTGATCACATAATGAAATGTGGTGAGCGCTTTCTTCTGTAAATAGGGTTCAAAATAGATGAGCACATTTCGGCAGCTTATAAAGTCCATTTTGCCAAATGGAGGGTCTTTTAAGAAATTATGAACGGCAAACACGCACATATCACGGATCTGCCGGTTAACCTGAAATCGCCCATTCGTTTTTGTAAAGAATCTCTTCAGCCGCTTCTCGGATACTCCGGCTACTTCAGTATTCAAATATCTGCCCAGGCGCGCCTTTTCGATAGCGGTTTCACTCAAATCAGATGCAAAAATCTGAATTTGTTTTTCATGATTTCCCGGAGATTGGGTTTCCAAAAGTTCTTTAAACAATATAGCCAGAGAGTAGGCTTCCTCACCTGTGCTGCAGCCTGCCACCCACACCCGAATTGTTTTACCGGCAGGAATACCTTTTATAATTTGTGGTAAATATGTAGAAGATAATTTTTCAAATATATTTGGATCGCGGAAAAAAGATGTGACCGGGATTAAGATATCCTGGTACAGAATATCCTGTTCTTTTTTGTTCTCTCTTAAATACTCAAGATATGCGGTTACTTTTTTATACTTGTTGATTGCCATTCTACGAAGTATTCTCCTGCGGATTGTGGTCTGTTTGTAATAGGCGAAATCTGTGCCATTTCGCACTCGCAGAAGGGCGATTATCTGCCTGAAAACGTCATCTTCATTCAAAGACTGAGGTTCCTTTAAATCTGTCGAAGTATTAGCAATCTGAGTGACCTCGAGTAGTTTTGCAGGAATTTTATCAGGCGGAAGAACAAAATCAACCATACCCGACTGTATGGCACTGTTGGGCATGCCGCTATAGCCTGCTGATTTTGTATCCTGTGCAAAAGTGATACCTCCATGATCTTTAATCGCTTTCAAGCCTTTGGTGCCATCAGACGCTGTGCCCGACAATACCACACCAATGGCATGGGATTCATAAGTTTCAGCCAGTGCTGAGAAGAATAGATTAATGGGATGAGAAACTTCGTTTTTGATTTTTTCGGGCAGGGGAGCAAGTTGTATTTTACCATCTGATGCTTCCATAACTTTGTTGCTGGGCATCACATATATATGGTTGGGCTCAATAATAGTTTTGTCTGAAAACTCCTTAACGGGTACGATCGTAACTTTTTGGAGAATGTCAGGTAACTGACTTTCGTGGTTTGAATCTAAATGCTGTACAAGAACAAATGCCATGCCTGAATCTTCCGGTATGGCTTTGAGCAATGCTTTAAAAGCCGCTAACCCCCCGGCCGACGCACCAATTCCAACAACTGGAAAAAGTTTCTCTGTTGTGACTCTTTTTTTTTTCTGATCAGTGGATTTTTTATCTGACTTCACGGCTTTTTTTTAATCAGTGGTAAGCATAAAGTTTTCTTTTCCCGGAAGAGATGTTTCTTTATCTGATATTAATTTTAGTGACTTGTAAATCAACTGTTTAAGTTCCCAGAAATGCACCGGTTTTCGAATATAATAATGCGCTGCATTTTTGAAAACCTGCTTTATCATTTCATTATTGGTAGAGGTGGAAAAAATAATCACTGGAATATCCTGTAATTTTTTGTTCCTCTTTATATCTGCTAAAGTAGCAAATCCGTTTTTACGGTGCATATTCAGATCAAGAAAAAGTACATCGGGAAGCTTGTTATTTTTCTTGATGAGCCATTCCATCAGTTCATCACCATTATTGAAGGTATCAAGTTGAACAGAAACCGGCAATTCTTCAATGGCTTCTTCAAAAAGGAGGCGATCGTCAAGATCATCCTCAGCAAGAATAATGTTTAACTTTTGAGAGATTGGTGTGTAATCTTTTTTACTTTGCATAATATTAACCTACCTAATATTTTGGGTGTTTACAATCTGATTATTTTTCTTGATATAGGCTGAAATAGTTATTGTTCTAATCTGGATGAAATTCCAATCCCATTTATCAGCTATACTCATCAGATCATTAAAAATGTCTGACTATATAGTGTATATGGCTTAACCCAATATTGGTGTTATCGGTCGGTTGAAATCCTTACAAATGGATAATAGATAGTTGTTCCAATCTCCCTCTTGTCTTGATTACGAACAAAATCACTGGATTTGTAATGCTTTTTAATTATGTTTAAGAATGCATTTTTTAGTCTCATGGTGATTCAATTCTGTCATGGAATAGTTGCTGTTATAAAATTCTCATAACAATAACTTGCACAATTTTTTACCCAATATTGTTACAGATCAATATGTAAGGTTTGTATCAATTACTGATTGGGATTGGGTCGAATGAATATATACATTGATAGATTAACAAAAAAAGCAGCCCCGAAACAAATCGGGACTGCTTTTAGGGTTTTGGGAGGGTATAGTGTTTAACAAGTTTATTCGTTACTGGTGCTTGTACTTTGAACGGAAGCAAAGCCTTGTGGTTCAATGATGGTGTTACCATCGAGTAGTACATCTTTTTGGGTTAAAATCCGGCCTTTTAAAGTCGCGCCATTTTTCATGGTGATTTCTGATTTGGATAAAATGATCCCTTCAAAGTGAGAGTTCTCTCCTAAATTAACCTCACCGGCGACCTGCCAGAAAATGTTTTCGGCAACGGCCCCATCACTCAGGTTAATTTCTACATCACGGTTTACTGTAAGGCCTTCAGTAATCTGGAAAATCCACACATCATCAGCATTACCGGACAGTGTAATATTAGTGGAGATTACAACTGAATCATTCCACTTGTAAATTCCCGGGTCAAGTATTGGTGAGGATTCAATTGTGCGTTCACTCATTCTTTGATCAGCGTTATCACGCATTTCATTGTTTCGTTCTTTGTTGTCACGTTCATCCTGGCCTGATTCTGAATCTCTTTCAGAATCATCATCACGTTTAAAATTCCAGCTGGACTCAACCAGAACATCTGATTTGTGGAATTTGTAATCAATGAAATCAGCTGGTGAACGTGCTTCGGAATCGTTATAAGCTGTTACCATATCATCAACCGCTATATCCATATTACCAGCATTTGAAGTTGTGTCATTGGCTGAATATTCCCGATTTTCATTTGTGCTTTGGGTGGTCTCTCTGCGGGTTTCTTCCCTGTTTCTGCGGATTGCTTCCTTATCGATATCTTCGTTATTTAACCAATAAGCTGTTTTGTTTTCTTTGTCTTTAGAGTCCCTGGAATCTTTGTCAAAACCCTTTTCTCCTGTAATTTGTGATGTTGAATCGCTATTAATTGAAGACTGCGCAAGAATAACGTAATCTGCTGCACTTCCAAGGTCTACTTTTTCAACTGAATCGCTGTTGCCTCCAGTAGTAAAACTCCACTCTTTACCATTCACCGAAGTAGTTCTGTTAAAATCAGATTCCTCATTGTTGAATCTGTCACCGTTTAATTCCTCATCTTCGAATCTGTCATTTGAAAAATCATCTGCTTGGTTGGCAGTGGTTGTTAAGTTAGCTGTATAATCTGTTTCCGCTTTTAAACTATTTGTGGTTGTGAACATTGCCTTATTTCCGGAAAATTCTAATGAACCGGATACAGACTCTGTGCCCTGCATTAATGTAAATGAGGAACCGTTAATGGATGTTGAATCCACATCTTCGTTAAATGTAATTTCTATAACGGCATTTCTGGCTACATCCACTTCACCATCGGATGGGGAAGTGCTTACAACAGCCGGTTCATCATTGATGGATCTCTCCGGGCTTACTGTCGACTGATTTACACTACCTATTATAAATACAGCAAAAAATAAAGCTGTAAATGATGTAGTGAATTGGAATATTTTTTTTGTTCTCATGATTAATTTTAATTCTCTGAATTTAAATGTTTGTATGAATTATTTATCACCTGATTAACTTACACTTCCATTAATTGATAGGGGTTACATGGAACAATAGATTCGTTGGATATATCACACTATTCTGTATTAAATAAACTGAACAACCATCTGAGCGAACCCCTTTTAAAAACTTTCTTATCCCGGGTTCGGGAAAAGTATTTTTGAATTTGGCAAGCTAAGATGCTGCCACTAAAGCATTTTGCATCGTTCTTATTTTGCCCTGGTCGGTTTTGATTAAATCATATTGTGACCTAATCATCGATTTTTGATCACTGTTCAGATGTTCTGATTCATCTTTAAGCACATTTTTATATGTTTCTATAGCTCTCTCTTCTCCTTGATCGCAGGAGTTCAGAATAGCTTTTCTGTCTTTACCTGTTAGCGATGATTTGACATCCATCCAGGTCCGGAAAAATTTACCTGACAGGTTTGAGCCCTCTTCTGCTTTACCACCAATTTTGTCAATTTCACGGATCAATTCATGCCGGCATTTTTGGCTTGTTTGAGCAAACTTTGAAAACAAGGTTTTTAATGCTGACTCTTCTGTATTATCTGATGCAGTTTCGTAACCTTCAATTCTATCATTATTGATTATTAAAAGCCTGTTTAATTTGTTTATGGTGTTCTCTTTTTTCATTCTTAATGTTTTTTATAGATTTGTACTATAGTTAGTGTGTTGTAAATATTAAACAAGGAATCGGGTTTTACCTGATTCCTTGTTTTTTGTGACGGTAGCTTATCGGTGAATTTCACGCCCGTCATTTTCATGCCAGGTCCTTTCAAAGTATTCAGCATCCTCGTCATTTTTTGGCTGTACTCCCAAAACAATATGACCATCTTTGATAGCTGATTCATAAATTTTTGCACGGTCTTTGGGTATTCCCCAGCCTACCAATGCTCCAATGATTCCACCAGCTATTCCTCCTGCACCTGCACCGGCCAGGCCGGCTGCAATAGGTCCGGCAACAACAAGCCCAAGCCCCGGGATAACAACACTTGTTCCAATTGCAGCAATGATTCCTGCAATAGCACCTATAGTGCCGCCAATGGCTGAACCGGCACCTGAACCGGCAGCAGCTTTATTGCCAAGTTCAGTTTCACTCTTGTCTCCTGAGAAATACTTTTCATGAGTTTCTTTAGACATTACCAGGTTAATTTCATTCTCGGTATACCCTCTTTCATGCATAGAATTATATGCATTTTCGGTGCTTCTTCGGTCTCGAAACATTCCTGTTAACATTCCTTTTTCAGTTGCACTGTTATCATTTCGAAGGCCACTCTTTCGAATTCCATCCTCTCGAAGGTCATTATTCCGAAGGTTATCATTTCGAAGATTTCTATTTTTTTCCATAATGTTCTATTTATTAGTTATTGTTTTACTTTCTCTCTTTATTAGGAGATATTTTTCGAATTAAAACATTCCAAGGAGCCAAAAGATGATTACAAAAACGATAATGGTGCTAAAACAGCCACCACCTAATTTCATGGCTCCGTATCCTGCTATTCCTCCTTTTAATAATCCACTCATGATATTCTTTACCTTTTTATAGTTATTATGCTTGTTTTATAGCTGCACCCATGTTCACCACATCTACAGCTTTTTCTGTTAGTTTTTGATCGGCTGTTTGCTATTCATCGAGTGTTTCCGGCAACAGCTTTTCAGCGTCTTTTAAGCCAAGTGTTTCAGCAAACTCACGCAGTGTGCCATAGGTGGCTATTTTATAATGTTCAATTTTTTGCGCTGAGGATATAATTCGGGAATCACATTTGGGGCTTTTTTCGCAATCAATGATAATCTGGAATAAATTTACTTTGGTATATGATTCAGAAATTCTTCATTATGAAAATTATTTGAATCTGGCATCTCTTTGTTTGGCATCCCATTTTCTTCATACGGATCTTCAGGGTTTGGTTGTCTCTTCTCTTTGTCATCGGTTTTTAATGGCCTTTTAATAGTGTCTCCCGGATTATTTTTTCTTTTCTTTTTCATTGCATTATTGAATTTATTTTAAGAATTGAGTGTCCAGCATATTGGCAAACATGAGTACTAAAAGCATTACAAAAAAATAGGAAAGGCTTGTATGTTTTACAGTAGAATTGCAGTATAATCGATT